>VXPQ01000016.1:0-14262 GCA_009839485.1 Bacteroidetes bacterium SB0662_bin_6 | reverse complement strand
TATGCCCCCTGAACGTTCTGATATTGGATCCCGTAGCCACATCCCACAGCCTGACAGTCCCGTCATAGGACGCGGACGCCACGGTACTGCTATCGGGCGAAATGGCTACCGAATGGACAAAATCCGTATGCCCCGTATGAACCGGCCAGCTCCTTACCAGCTGACCAAAGCTCCTTCCGTGTACAAATGGCGCAACCGCCAACAAAAGACCCACAAGCACATGCCTGCCAATCCCGAAGGGAGGAAGAACCGGGTGGCGCTTACGCTGTCTGGCGCAAAGGCAACCTGCGCGAATCGATTGGAACCCGTAACCACGAAATAGAGGGTACACCGCTCTTGTCCTGCCGTCTTGTGAGATGAAAACGGGGTGAACTGCTTTGGTTTTACCCGACAGTTCACCTGAAATGAGGGTGGCACCGGTGTCGCATGATAATACTACACGCTAATTCCCCATACAAGGGCCGAACCTCCGCAAACAGAAACGCCCCGGGATCGCCGTTTTCGGCCGCTCCGGGGCGTTTGGAAATGCGTGCCCGGGAGGATTCGAACCCCCGGCCTTCTGATCCGTAGTCAGACGCTCTATCCAGCTGAGCTACGGGCACATAACCCCGTACAAACTCTGACCCGCTCTCTTTGTTCACGCCGGGCAGACGTGCCTCCCTTCACTCCGCCGGGGGAAAAACGTCCACCTGCTTCAGAAAGTAAAAATGACTTACGGGGCCATGGCCCTGTCCGATCGCAGGGGCGTGTCGGATGGCTTCGGTCACATATCGCTTGGCCCGCGCAACGGATTCCTTCAGCGAAAACCCGCGCGCCAGATTCGCGGCAATGGCGGACGCATAGGTGCAACCCGTTCCGTGCGTGTTTTCCGTTGCGATGCGGGGGGCGCGAAACGCACGCATCCGCTTGCCGTCGTACAGCACATCCACCGCATCGCCGGCCTCATCCACATGCCCGCCCTTGACCAGGACCGCCCCAGGCCCCATGGCATGAATGGCCGCGGCGGCTTCCTGCTGGCCCTCCTCCGAATCCACCTCGAGCCCTGTAAGGCGGCGTGCTTCGTGCGCATTCGGGGTGACCAGCGTGGCAAGCGGCAGAAGCCGTTCCCGGAGCGTCTCGACCGCATCGTCGCGCAACAACGGAAACCCGCTCTTTGAAATCATGACCGGATCGACCACGAGCGGAGATACCCGGCGCTCCTGAAGCTTTTCCGCCACGATTTCAATGATCGCTGCGGAAGAAAGCATGCCTGTCTTCGTAGCACCCACCGTAAAATCGTCGTACACCGCGTCGATCTGCTTTGCGATCAGATCAGGCGGAAGTTCGAAGGCATCCAGGACGGCCTGCGTATTCTGCGCAGTGACCGCCGTTACAACGCTCGCTGCAAACACGCCCTGGGCCTGCATGGCTTTCATATCGGCCTGTATGCCGGCCCCGCCGCCGGAGTCGCTGCCTGCAATGGTAAGGGCCACGTTCATGAAGCATCCTCGAAATATGCGCGCAAGGCGGTAAGATAGGCACCGGCAGCTTTTCCGGGGTGGTCGGCCCGCATAATTCCGGACAGAACCGCGAGGCCGTAACTCCCTGCGTCAAGACACGGCCCTACCCGTTCGGGAGTAATACCGCCCAGGGCATATACGGGAACGCGCCCCTGCACATAGTGCACAAAATCGCGCAGTGCATCGATGCCTGCGCCGGCATATCCGGGTTTGCCCTGCGGATTGAAAACGGGGCTGAAGAAAAGGTATTGGGGGTGATTCCGATGATCTTCCCCCATTGCGGTCCGGGCTTCGTCGAGGCTGTGCGCTGACCTGCCATAGGGCTGCCGGGGACCGCACAAAAACCCCGGCGGCGCATCGCGCACCCCGGCATGGTAACCGCACTGCAAGGCTTCGGCCACCTCCGGCCGGCCGTTTACGGAAAGCAGAACCGACGGAGAAACATTCCGCAAGCGTTCGACCAGACGGGCAGCGCACTCCCGGAAAAGACCGGCGGACGCCGCACGATCCCGTAAATGGACCCACAGGGTTTGCCCGGGAGTTTTTTCAGGAACAGGGCCGGATGTTATTTCATCGGAGAGTCTTCCGAATACACGACCGGATGCTTCTTCCACGGCCTCGACGATCCGGTCGGCGTGTTCGGGATCCGTGAACCCATCCCCGATCAGGATGAGCCGGGGCAAACCGCGCGGAGATACAATCCGGGGGAACTCCGCAAGACCGGCGCGGCGCGATTTCGACCCCTCCCGGCTGTCATGCCCCGTCAACTCCTCCGAATACGCTGAATCCTCCCGTACGTTATCCACCGATGTGCCCCCTCCAGAGGCGACGAAGCCCGCGCATACATGCGGCGCGTCGAGCGTTCAACGAGCCGTCGTCATCGCTGCCGACACGGACTCGCGCCAGGCTTGAAGTCGGGCGCGCAGCTCGGCGGCTTTCGCCGGTTGCTCGGCGGCCAGGTCATGCTGCTCACCAGGGTCGTTCTCCAGATCGAAGAGTTGCACCGTGCCGTTCTCGAAGTACTCGAGCAACTTGTAGGGACCGGCTCGAATGGCGCCGCCGGGACTCTGCATACCATGATTGCTGTAGTGCGGAAAGTGCCAGTAGATCGCGTCGCGTGCGAACGCGCCGCCTTGCAGTGCGGCGGCAAAGCTCACGCCGTCGACGTGCTGGTCAGGCTGAGCCGGAAAGCCGGCCATCTCGAGCAGAGTCGGATAGAAGTCCGTGCTGATCACCGGCTCGTGGCGAATCGCGCCGGCCCGGCCCCCGCCCGGCCAGCGCACGATGAGGGGTACCCGGATACCGCCTTCATACAGCCAGCCCTTGGCCCCCCGCAGGGGCAGATTGGAGGTCGAGTAGGCGACATCCAACCAGTCCGGGTCGACGACTCTCGCGGGATTGCCGAAGTTGGCCGCCGACATGCCGCCGTTGTCCGAGTAGAAAACGATGATCGTGTGCTCGGTCAGCCCCAGTTCCTCAAGCGTGCGGAGCACACGTCCCATGCTCTCGTCGACGGCGGTTACCATCGCCGCGAACTCGACATTGTCCTGGTGTTGCTTGATCGGGACTGTGCGCATAGGCAGCACCCGGTGCTCCTGATGCGAGGGCTCTTGTTGCAGAGAATCCAGTTGGGCGCGTGAGAGCGGCTCCGGATCATCGGGGTTACCTTCGAGAATGAAGGCAGGCCCCGTGGGAGGCGCTGCTCGCGCCAGTTTCTCCCGATATCTCGTGACCAGGTCCGGGCGTCCTTCGATCGGGTCGTGCACCGAGAAGTGCGAGAGATAGAGAAAAAACGGCTCTTCGCCGCTTTGCTCGATAAACTCGACCGCGAAGTCGGCGAGGCGGTCGGTCAGGTACTCGTCGTCCTCTCCTTCGACCGTCAGGCCCTTCATCAGGTAGGGCGGAAAGTAGCCGCCGCGTGGAGTCGAGCCGGGGAAGTCGGGCGCTTGCACATCGAAGCCCTGGTGGAGCGGACCCGCCTCGCCCGTGCCGAGATGCCACTTGCCGAAGATAGCCGTGCGGTAGCCGTGCTCCTTGAAGGCCTCCGCCAGCGTGACCTCTTCGAGCGGGAGAGCGGCCAACTTCTCGGCGCTCAGCATCTGCTCGAAGGCATGTTCCCTGCGGCCGGGCAACCAGTCTGTCAGCCGCAGCCGTGCCGGGTACTTGCCGGTCATGAGCGCCGCGCGGGTGGGCGAGCAGACGTGCGCCGCCGCGTAGGCGTTCGTGAAGCGCACACCCTGCTCGGCGAGTCGATCAATGTTCGGCGTCTCGTAGAACAAACTGCCGAAGACGCCGATATCGCTCCAGCCCAGGTCGTCAACCAGGAAGAAGACGATGTTCGGCGGTCTTTCCTGCGCAGTGAGTGGGGTCGGAGCGCTCAGCACAAGGAAACATACTGCGAGCAGGCGGCGCATCACGGAAGGCAATTTCCAGTTGGTCAACATGTCGATGAGATATTGGGAAGCCATGGTCCATCCGCCCGTTTGTGCCGCGTATTTGTATGGCAGCGCATGCCGTGCGGCGTATTTGCATAGCAGCGCCGTTCTGACGCCCCCTGTACGTTATCCACCGATGCGCCCCTCCATGGGCGACGAAGCCTGCGCATAGGTGCGGCGAGGCATACGCCCGGACAGGAAGGCCAGCCGGCCCGCCTCCACAGCCCGGCGCATCGCGGCAGCCATCATCACGGGATGCTGCGCGTCGGAGACTGCGGTATTCAGAAGCACCCCGTCGTAGCCCAGTTCCATCACCCGGGCCGCATCACTCGCCGTGCCGATGCCGGCATCCACGATTAACGGCGTATCCCGGATGATATCCCGGATGAGCGCCAGATTGTAGGGGTTCACCAGTCCCTGCCCGCTGCCTATCGGGGAGGCCAGCGGCATGATCGCGGCGCATCCGAGATCGGCCAGTTTGCGGCATGTGATCGGATCGTCGTTTGCATAGACCATCACGGAAAACCCGTCGTCCACGAGTTCCTTCGCCGCCCGGAGCAACTGTTCGACATCCGGAAGCAGCGTTTCGTCGTCCCCGATGACCTCCAGTTTGATCAGATGGGTTTCCAGGGCCTCGCGGGCCAGTTGCGCGACCAGCACCGCCTCTTTCGCCGTATAACATCCGGCGGTGTTCGGCAAGCAGCGGTACGGCTTGAGCAATTCCAGAAAGCGTTCCCCTGACGTGTCCTGCAGGTTCACGCGCCGGATCGCTACGGTCACGAGTTCCGTGCCGGACGCCTCGAGCGCATCCAGCATGACCCGCGGATTCGGGTACCGGCTCGTGCCCATGATCAGCCGGGAGGACAACGCAATGTCGCCGATTTTCAGTACATCCGGGTGTCCGTTCACCGTCATATCTATCCTCCCTGTTGCGCAGCAATCACTTCAATCCGGTCGCCGGACCGGATGGCATGGTTGTCCCATGTTCCTTTCGGGGCCACCGTGTCGTTGACCGCCACGGCCATGCCCTTCGCATCGGCCGGATCGAATCCCATCTCTCGCACCAGTACGGACACCGTCGCCTGCGCGGACACGGAATGCGTCTCCCCGTTGATCAACACGTCGATGAGAGATTCGGAAGACATGGTCCATCCGCCTTTTTGCGGCGTATTCGTGTGACGGCGCATGCCGGTGCACTGTATTTCCATAGCGGCGCATGCCAGTGCGCCGGGTCCGCATAACAGGCCCGGTCGTCACGCGGATACCGTCTCGAAACGTCCCGGTAAAAACGGGGCGATCCATGCAGAGGTTTCTCCGGAAAGAATGTACTGCGCCACTTCTTCGGAAGCGACCGGGGCAAGCAGCATGCCATGCCTGTAAAAACCCGTCGTCATCACTACGCCGGGCGCAGAGGAAGGGCCCAGAATGGGCAAATGATCGCGGCTTGCCGGACGAAGCCCCGCCCATATATCGCGCACGGGGAGATCGTCGATCCCCGGCACGATCTTCCGCGCCTCCTCCAGGATGGTATACAACCCGCCCGCCGTAACGCGCGCATCGAAGCCCATTTCCTCCATCGTAGTGCCGACGAGCACGCGTCCGCCGGGCTTCGGCACCACGCACATATGCGCACTCCGTACGACATGCTGCAAGTCGAACGGAGGCTCGGACTGCAATTCCATCATCTGCCCCCGCACCGGACGCACAGGCGGTTTCTGATCCGCAGTCAGTCCTTCCATCCCATGCGACCAGGCGCCCGTGGCAAGCACCACGCACGACCCCTCCACCCGCTCGCCGCTTTCCGTCATCACAGCGGGCGTCCGCGCATCAGGCTCGACAGCACGTACGGCAACCCCTTCGCGCAGCACACCCCCTGCCTTCAGAAAAGAAGCCTGCAACGCTTCGACCAGCGCACGGCTGTCCACCTGGCTATCCGAAGGAGAATACAGAACCGCCGCCGGTCGGGACGTGATAAAAGGTTCTATATCCAGCGCTTCCGCCGGCGAAAGCCATCGGACGTCCAGTCCCTGCGCCTTCATGAAATCGTAGCGGCGGCGGAGCGCTTCCGCCTCGTCCCGGTCGGCAGCCACATGCACGGCCCCGTCGGTCCGGAACCCTGTCTCCATTCCGCTTTCCGTCTCAAGCGCCTTCGCAAACGCCGGCCATCTCCGCAGGCTTTCCCGGTTGAGCCGGTAGAGTTCCGGGTCCTCGAATCCGATTTCCGCATCCGGCGCCAGCATGCCCGCCGACGCCCAGGAGGCCCCGCGCCCGGCGCGGTCCCGCTCGAAAAGCTGTACGGACCGACCGGCATGCAGCAACCGCCAACCAAGCGCAAGCCCCGCTACGCCGCCGCCGACAATGAGCACGGGTCTGTCAGAACGGGATGTTTTCACAGGATCGGGCATGAGAAAACAACGCGCGGAAAGAAAAAACAATCGCCGCAAAAAATACCGGCAGGTGGATTTTCAGAAAATTAGCAGGCCGGGGCGCGGTATGCAACCGGGAATAATCTTGAAAACCTGGCCGGGCTAAACTTCCGACGGGCTATCCCTCGCACAGAAGCCGGGTTCATTTTACGATGCACGACCGGAACGGGACACCTGTTTTCGAATCCGGCGGTATCCGGTCCACGGACGAAATACCCGGAAACAACAACGACACGCATTCGGCGCGCTACGAGCCCTGAAACGTATGCAGCGGCCTCAGCTCAGCCCCAGCATCAGTCCGCCCTGGTAGACGATGAGCGAGCACAGGTAGGCCAGCCCGGTCATGTATAGCCACATGACCACCGGCCAGCGCCATGTGTTCGTCTCGCGCCGGGCAATGGCAAGCGTACTCATGCATTGCAGCGCGAACACGAAGAACACCAGAAGGCTCAACGCCACCAGCGGCGTGAAAACGGGCCGACCGTCCGGGTAACGGTCTGCTTTGAGGTAATCGCGCAGGACAGGGCTTGTCTCATCGGCGTCGCTGACACTGTAGAGCGTGGCAAGCGTGCTGACAATGACTTCGCGCGCGGCAAACGCCGCAATGATGCCTGCGGTGATCTTCCAGTCGAAGCCCAGCGGTTGCATGACAGGCTCCAATGCGCGGCCAAACCGGCCGATGAAGCTGTGGCGGATCAGGTACCCGGCTTCGGCATCGGCCAGGCGGGCTAAACCGTCTTCGTATTTCTGCTGCGCCTCATACAACGCCTGGGCGCTGGCAACCTGGCCGGGGTATTGATTGCGCAAGGCGTCGAAAGCCGCCCCGGCTTCGGGATCGCTCTCGGGATCGGCCGAGAGAAAACGCATCGCCTCGACAACGGGAGGCTGGGCAAGCAAGTCAGGGACGGGCATACCTTCCTGCCTCGCGATCCGATCGTATGCGTCCTGATGCCGGGTTTCGATAGCCGTTCGTTCCGCCAACAGGTCCGGACCGAGTTGCGCTTTCGGATAACTGGCCAAAAACCAGAGTACAATGCTCAGCAGAAAGATGATCTTGCCTGCACGATAAACGAATATCTTCGACCGGGCGATCATTCGCCAGAAAAGGTATCGCATCTTCGGTCGCCGGTATGGCGGCAACTCCATGGCAAAGAAGGACGCCGACCCTTTGAAAACATATCGTTTCAGGATCCAGGCCGCTACGAAAGCGGTCAGGGTGCCCATAAGGTACATCGTGAACATCGTCAGGCCCTGGTAGCCGAAAACCCCGAAGAGTTTGCCCGCCGGAATAAAAGCGGCGATGAACAGGGTATAGACCGGCAGACGCGCCGAGCAACTCATCAGCGGGGCAACCATGATCGTGATAATCCGGTCGCGTTCGTTATCGAGCGTCCGGGCCGCCATGATGCCGGGAATGGCGCATGCGAAACTGCTCAGCAGCGGCACCACCGAACCGCCGCTGAGCCCCACCCTCTTCATCAGCCGGTCCATGATGAACGCCGTGCGGGCCATATAGCCGGAATCTTCCATCAGGCCGATGAAGAAAAAAAGCAGCAGGATTTGCGGCAGAAAAATCAGGACATTGCCCACCCCCGCGATGGCCCCTTCAACCAGCAGGTCCGTAAAGGGACCGCCGGGCAACGTACTTCGCACCAGGGCGCCCAGCCCCGCCACCGCCGCCTCAATCATATCCATGGCCGGAACGGCCCAGGAAAAGACCGCCTGGAAGACAATCACGAGGACGGCAAGGAATATCGGGAGGCCGAATATCCGATGCGTCAGCACCGCATCGAAACGGTCCGACCATGTCTGTTTCGAGGAAACCTTGTGCCGGGACGTCGCTTGCGCAACAATGGGGCCGAGCCATGTGTAGCGTCCCGTGATCTCAGCCTGACGATAAGGCGCCTTGCGGGCCTCCAAAGTTTCCCGGGCAGCCAGCACTGCTTCATGAAACGCCGGGGCGCGTATTGCCCAATACGCCATGGCTTTCTCATTGACAAGCGCGTGCAACACCTCGCTGAAACGATGATCTTCGGGTAGATCAGGAACATGCTCGGCAAGTATTGCGCACAGGGGCTCCACATGCGCCGCCACGGCAGGCATCAGTGTCCAGCGCCGCGACGGCGCAGGCGCAGGAATATCGAAGATGGCACGACGCAGCGCATCAAGGCCTTCTTTGTGAAGCGCCGCCATAGGAATGATCGGGAGACCCAGTGCCTGGCCAAGCGCTTCCGTATCGATCGCCAGATCACTCTCCCGCACGGCATCCATCATATTCAGCGCCACAACGACCGGAAGACCCAGGTCCATCACCTGTGAAACCAGATACAGATTACGCTCCAGGTTGGTAGCATCCACCACGCAAACGACCAGATCGGGCGGCGTCTCGCCCTCAATGCGTCCCACGAGCATGTCGTAGGCGATCTGCTCGTCGAGCGACCTGGGGTTAAGACTGTATGTCCCCGGCAGATCGACTACTTCGACGGTTTCCGTCCCGATAAGCCGCCCACTCTTGCGTTCGACGGTGACGCCGGGGTAATTGGCCACTTTCTGACGCCGACCCGTCAACAGATTGAATACGGTCGTCTTGCCGACATTGGGATTGCCGACCAGGGCAACCCGGCGCAAGCCGGGCAGCGTATCCGTCAGTGGGGGGACCGGCTCAGGTTCGACCATCGGAAATGATAACCCCGGATCGGGATATTGAACCAGAAAATTGCGAATATCGGAAGTCGGTTATCTTCTCCTCACCCGCCGCCATCCTGCACAGACAGGCTCACGCCCGCTCAACACGGATCATCGCAGCTTCATGCTTGCGGATCGAGAGGTGATATCCGCGCACTTTCAGGTCTATGGGATCGCCCAGCGGGGCATACCGTATGACTTCGACACGCGTACCGGACAACAGGCCCATTTCCAACAGACGATCGGGCGGGACAGGGCCTGTGAAGCCGGTCACAATACCACACTCGCCGGGCTCGAGTTCTTTCAGTGTCATAACGCGGCGGCCGGGCTTCCGAAGATGCGCATGGCCAGTTCGCGCCGAAGGCCGATGCGGCAGCCGGACACACGAACAATCAACTTGTCGGTGTTTTGCAGGATAGCGACATGCGCGCCTTCGCGCAGGCCGAGTTCGCGCACACGCTGTGCAGTGGCCGGCTCAAGGCCTAAAAAGGCCAGTTCGATATCGCTGCCGTTGCCGAAGCTGGTCAGGGGCGCCATGAATTCGTTTCCGTAAATACAGAACCTGATAAAGCGCTGTCAATTTAGACTTAATACAAATAAATAGCCCGTTGGCCATGCCTCTTCACAAAATCTTCAAAATTCAATAAAAAGGTGCTCCGAATCCTGTGGATATGCAACGACAAAAAATCGGCTGTAAAACGACAGGCGGTTGGCGCTACTTTGTTTAGGCCCCGCAGAGCGCCGCTGTATAGTGTTAACAGGCGCCCTAAGAACGACCCGGTGCGTACACAGGACAGTAGCAAGGTAAGCAAGGGCTTGACAGCCGAACGCCCTCCGACGTATTCTTCGAACGAAAACCGCTCGCCAAAGCGACATGACGTGACGCGGCAGTACACGTAAAGCACTATCCAACCCTTACGGACCATTTCCATGCAAAAAACGAAACCGTCTTCGATCAGCCAAACCATGCAGGACGCCATCAACGATCAGATCCAGGCTGAATTGGAATCCGCCTATCTGTACCTGGCCCTGGCGGCGCGCATGGAGCAACTCAACCTTAAGGGCTTTGCGCACTGGCTGCGTTTACAGTGGCAGGAAGAAACACAGCACGCCCTCAAGTTCTACGATTACCTCCTCCAACGCGATGGAGTCGTGCGGTTGAAAGCACTGCCGACGCCGGCGTACGAAGCCGAGACGCCCCTCGAAATCTTCGAACTCGTCCTGGAGCACGAACAGTACATCACCCGGCGCATCAACGACCTCTACGCGCTCTCAAACAAAGAACGCGATTATGCCTCGCAGACGCTGCTGCAATGGTTCGTCGACGAGCAAATAGAAGAGGAAGAATCCGCCCGCGATATCATCGATGACCTGCGCCTCGTCGGCGATTCCGGCGCCAGCCTCTTCCTGCTCGACCGGGAGCTCGCCCAACGCCAGGCTGAAGAAGAGGAAGAGTAGTAACGGATACGTTTGATTTCGCGGATTGGATTTCAGGGGGTGAACGTGCCCGTCACGTTCCGGACAGCTCCCTATCCGCGCAACCGCTCATTGAAGAAATCAATGGTCCTTTTCCAGGCCAGTCTGGCGGCTTCTTCGTCATAACGCGGAGTGGTGTCATTGTGGAAGCCGTGGTTCACATTCGGGTAGAAGTGGGCCGTATATTCTTTCTGGTGCTCCATCAATGCGGCCTCGTACGCCGGCCATCCTGCATTCACCCGCGCGTCAAGCCCTGCAAAATGAAGAACCAGCGGAGCCTGGATCGAGGATACCTCTTCCGCAGCAGGCTGCCCGCCGTAGAAAGGAACCGCCGCCAGCAGACCCGGAACCCGAACCGCCATCATGTTGGAAATCCATCCGCCGAAACAGAATCCGACGACGCCCACGTTGCCGCTGCATGCGGGGTGGGCTTTCAGATATTCATAGGCCGCGATAAAATCTTCCAGCATCTCTTCGCGGTCCCGTTGCCGCTGCAGAGCCCTCCCGTCATCGTCGTTGCCGGGATACCCGCCAAGCGGCGTTAGCGCATCCGGGGCCAGGGCAATAAAATCAGCCAGCCCCGCCCTTCTGCACACATCCTCTATGTGCGGATTGAGTCCCCGGTTTTCATGCACCACCACCACACCCGGCAGCCTGGATTCATTGCCGACCGGCATGGACAACAGGCCCCGCATTCTGCCCCCGCCCTTCGGTGAGTCATACTCGACGTATTCTTCATCCAGACGCGGATCCCCCGCCCGCACCTGTTGTGCAGCAGCATAATCCGGGGACAGGTAATCGATAATGGCCGCGACGGTAAGCCCGCCCACGGCATACCGGGAGACCCGTTCCATGAACTCGCGGCGATCGATCTTGCCATGGACATAGCGATCGAAAAGATCAAAAACCTCCTGACCCAACCGCCCGTTTTCAATGTTCTTCATCGGAATGCCCCTCCGTTCGGCAAGCGGTACGGTTAAAATATTTCGCGGCGTATAAACAACCCGGCGTTGATTTTCACTTTCGGATCCGGACCGGCTTCATCGAAATTGACAGCCACCCCAAACTGCAGACCGTGACGATCCAGCCCTGCGCGAATCCATTGAGAACTGGTAATATGTTCGTGTGCATCAAACACGTTCAATGCCTGCAGCGAGGTATAGAGATTGTACTTCTCATTTATCCTGGCCGCATATCGCACGATGGCGAACATAGTATAGGAGGGATTGCTTTCAATGGTAATGCGAGGAGAAAAAAGGACAAACCAATGCGGTCCTACATGGATATATTGCAGTCCTGCAGCGGGACTGAATCCAGGCTTGGTCGCGTACGCGGCGCCCCCCGCAATCCGAAAATTTCTCAATGGCTCATAAAACAACATATTTTGCACGACCAGATTATCCTCGCTTTTATCCTTGTAGTCCATAGTGAGGCTATTCACGTGAAAGAAACCAATATTGGAATCCGTGTTGAATTGTTTACTCATCACCATATTGACCAATGCATAGCGCTGACCCGCCATGAATTCAACAGGTATGGGTTGCGCATGAGAAGATATATCGCCGGTAACGCCGACGATTAAAACACCAACAAGCGACACAATCCACGTTTTCATGCAGTAGAGTCGAGGATAGTGTTAACAGGCCCTAATTCAGGAAGTTATAATTCAGCTTGATCAGGAAGGCGTTTTCCGGGAAAACATCAAAAGTATTGCTGAATTGATCGTTGATCGAACGGTCATAGGGCGAACGGACCATAGGTGCGAGAGGATTCAATATGTCTTCCGCTTCTCTGCCATGTGTCCAGACGACGAACAGTACAGAGCCGGGACGGTATTCCCAGCGCAGCACGAGATTGGAGTTCAGACTGCTGAATGCAAACTCATCCCGCTTCGGATAGGCATCAAAGTCAGTCAGGCGGTCCCGATCCTGCTGAATCCGGAAACGGTCGTAGCGTCCCGTCGCTGCGAAAAGCTGGCTATACAATTGCAAGGACAGCTTGGGCGTCAGGGTAAACGTACCGCGCAGCGTAATGTCCGCCGAACGCGTATCCCTCGCGCCAAATACGGATACGTAATACTGGTCGACGCCCGTGGGATCGACACCGGCGAGAATGGCGTCAAGCGTTCCGTGATCGTCGAACGCTACAAAATCCGAATAGGTCAAGTCATCCGGATGGGACGCCTCCTCCCCGATACGCCAACCGGATCCGGAGCGTAAAAAGGTTTCGTTTGCGGACCAGGCCTGCACATCGCGTTCCCACTCGCCTTCTATTTGGGCGGACAACGACAACCGATTACTGGCATTCCATTGTCCTTCGAGGCTGACTTCCGATTCTGTGCCTCCATCGCCGTAAAATGCTAAATCCAGTCCCGGCTCGATTTGCCAGTTGCGTCTTTCGTCGGTTTGGAACCGCCCTTGAATGGCAAAGCTCCCTGGTGGGGACCAGGGCAGCAGTCCTCGTGTCTCGTACAAATCGTACCCTCCGAACGGATTTTCATATTCAAGGCCAAAAATTATGGACTGGAAACCGCGGAGCGTCCACCGCGAACCGAAATCCAGGCGCTGTCCGAGATCCAGCCCTTCCCGGTAGGAAAATTCCTGAACGAAGAAAAAACGCGCTCCGGCGCGCGAGAAAGGGCCAAAGGGCCTTCCGCCATTGACCTGATGCTGAATGGAGGAGAGAAACGCAATGAAATTGTTCTGGCGAAGTTGGCCTATATCGTTTGGATTAAAGGCATCGCTGAATACGTCCAGTCCCGCAAATCCGTACCAGGCTCCCTGTCGTTTGCGCGCCCATAGCTTGCTGGCGAACCCGGTCTCTCCGTCGATATCCGCATCGATCCAGTTTCGGTTCGTAAGCGCAAAGAATCCCTCAACGCCATACCGGTTCTGGAGAAATCGGAGATCCCAGTCCGCGCCTGCCGCCAGGCTTCGCAAGTGATCCCCGCCTACATCGGATGCTTCGAACAGGGTTACGATGCCCCCGGCGCTCGAATAGGATCCGATTTGCTGGCTCACCCGTCCGACGCCATACCCTCGCGAAGGACTGAAATCGGATCCCGTGGCGGCGCCCAATACACCAAAAGAAAGGCCTGAGCCTGTACGTCCGGAAAGCTTCGTGGCGCCAATAATGGGGGCATCCGCCCCGATGCGGCGCGTATACAGAAGCCGTCCGGGACCGACTGAAAATTCGTAGATATTAATACCCTCCACAAAGAAGGGGCGACGCTCCTGAAAAAAGGTTTCGAACGCCGTAAGGTTCAACACCGCCGGATCGGCCTCGACCTGACCGAAATCCGGGTTGATCGTCCCATCCAGCGTAACATTCGTGCCAAGACCGACCTTCAGGTCCCCGCCCACATCGAAGGTGCGGCTGCTTGCCCGTTTTCCGGCGACCTCCTCGCTTTCGAGGGTGTTCACTCCGGTAACGGTATAGGGTATGATTTGCACGTTGCGTCGGGGCTTCACATCCCGAATGCCTTCCAGACGCCCGAATCGGGCCACCAGGTTGGTTCGCTCCGTGCGGGGCACATGAGGCCACTCAGACTGTTCGCCGAGCCGGGGAATCCTGCGTGTGAAGTGAACCCCCCATGTTTGCGTGGGCGCTTCCGAGAAACGCAGCATGCTATACGGAATGCGCATCTCCACAGCCCACCCCTCTTGCGTTGTGCGTACATCCGAATACCATACCGCATCCCAGGAAGGATCCATGCCTCGGGGCGCATTACTCCCTCCGCCA
>VXPQ01000015.1 GCA_009839485.1 Bacteroidetes bacterium SB0662_bin_6 | reverse complement strand
CTTACCATAATATAGGGGATAGATACGGGTTTGTCAAGTTAAATATATAATTCCCAATAGACATATATATACTGATTTTACATTTGAGGGTCAGGAAGTTACTATTTTATCACGTGATGATAATCAATCTTCTATATTCCTTAATAATTTCGCCACGGAGGTTGAACTTGGTGGTGAAATACGTTTGGATGATAACTTACTTATTCGCCTTGGTGGTGGTTTTCGTAATGTGCATGGTCGAGGTAAAGTTCTTGATAATATTTTTGTTAGGGTAAGTGGTGTTTATGAACTTTGATGGTAGTATGCCGATGAGTATCTCGGAAATCAAGAATCGTATTCGCCAGCACATACAGATAATCGACGATCCCGACGATGTCGCCGACCTGCTGGGCATATCCGCCGAGACGCTTCGAAAACAGTTCAGGACGGAAGAGCATGATCGTCTGTGGATATTCATTCTGAAGGAGAAAGTAAAACACTTTCTCGAAGATTTGCCTCCCTACCCAACGGGAGGAAACGGACAATTTCCGAATGCGCAACAAGTAATCGATGCGTACCGCTCCGTATTGCCAGGTCCTGATCGTACATGGTTCAGAGATGTGCGAGAGATGATTGCACTGATAAACGATAATCCGTTCGATTTCAATCTCAATGTAAACTGGATCAGGAATGAATTAAATATTCCGCCCAATATGTACACACAGAAGTTTTACTTCTTCACTCGTATGCATGTGACCGAATATATCCGATGGCATCGGCTGGTCATGGCAAAATATCTGCTTTCCCATTCTTCCCTGAAGATAGGAGGCATTGCCCTGCTGGTTGGATACAACTCGCTTTCCGCTTTCTCCAAGGCGTTTGCCCAAAATGTGGGCTCTTCTCCGAAGGTGTATCGGGCAACCCATCTGGCGCATCCCTCCCCAAGTTCTGCTCAACCGGATCTCGTCCAGAAGACGAAGGCCGTTGCCGCGGAAAGCGAATCGTTGCAACGGAAGTCCCTTGGATGAGATGCCTTCCTTCAGTTGAGAGAACTCACCGCCTCGCTTCCGCGTCGAACGCTTCCATGGCGGCCTGCAGGCGGGCTACCAGGTCCGGGTACATATCCGCCCGGTCATATTTCTCCTCGGGGTCCTCGTCCAGATGATACAGCGCGGGTTCTCCCGTCGCCCCTTCGGGCAGCCCCGGAATCCGCAATTTCCAGGGTCCCTCCCGCACGCCTTCGATCCGGGCCCCAAGGTAATAGTAGAAGACTTCCCTTGGAGACGAAACGGCCCGCGTCGTCAGGAAAGGCAACGCACTGTTTCCGTCCAGATTGTCCGGCGCCGCAATGCCTGCCGCATCCAGCAGCGTCGGGAAGATATCAAGCGAGGCCAGCATGTCCGCGGAGACGCGGCCTGCCGGTATCCGCCCCGGCCAGCGGGCAATGAACGGCACCCGGAAGCCGCCCTCGAACGTCGTCCCCTTGTATCCGCGCAAAGGCCCCGCCGATCCGCTGTGCCACGGCTTGACGGGCTCGTGCAGCGGCATCATATCGGTCTGGAACATGCGGTCCGGCATGGCCTGCCACGGACCGTTGTCGCTGGTGAAGATGACCAGGGTGCGCTTGTCCAGCCCCTGGGCCCTGAGTGTAGCCAGAATCTCTCCCACGCTCCAGTCGATGGTTTCGATCACGTCTCCGTACCGCCCCTTTCGGGAGCGCCCGTCCCGGTGCGGAGCCGCGTAGACGGGCACATGCGGCATTCCGTACGCCAGATACAGGAAGAAGGGCTCCGGCCCCGCTTCCTCGATGAACCGGATGGCTTCCTTCGTGTACGTAACGGTCAGCGTGTCCTGGTTCAGGGGTTCGCGAATCGGCTCCAAATCCCTGAATAGGTACAGCGGCACGTCGGTCTGCACCCACGGGCGGATCATGTCGTTGCTGTAGCGCAGGCCGTAGTAATGATCGAAGCCCCGCGAGACAGGCATGTAGGCGTTCTCTGCATGCCCGAGGTGCCATTTTCCGACCATCATGGTCCGGTACCCGTGTTCCTGCAGCGGTTCCCCGATCAGCGTTTCTTCGAGCGGCAACCCGTTTTTCGAATCCGGCCCGAGATTATGCGGGAGGTGGCGGATCGGGTAGCGGCCCGTGAGCAGGCCGCCCCGGGACGGCGTGCAGACTGCCGCAGTCACATAGAAGGAGGTCAGGCGGATTCCTTCGTCGGCCATGCGGTCGAGTTGCGGCGTGCGGATGGTCGGATTCCCGTAACTGCTCAGGTCTCCGTATCCCAGGTCGTCGGCGAACAGCACGATGATGTTCGGGGGCGCCTCCGGCGCTTGTCCAAGGGCGTCCGCATGCGTGAAAAACGCCGGCAGGCATAACAGGGCCGGCAGGAGCGCCAGGCGGAACATATGCTTCATGATTTTCAGGGGGTTGGTCATCTCTTGTACCGGTTAGTGCGTTACGCCCACTCGTTTTGCCCAGGCTTCCCACATCGCTGTCAGGGTTTCCACCCGCTCCGGATGGACCGCCGCCAGATTGCGGGTTTCCGTGCGGTCCGTC
The DNA here is from genome assembly GCA_009839485.1 of Bacteroidetes bacterium SB0662_bin_6. Lineage (NCBI taxonomy): Bacteria > Pseudomonadati > Bacteroidota > Bacteroidetes bacterium SB0662_bin_6. The sequence continues at coordinate 39,190 of VXPQ01000015.1, read as the reverse complement.
TCCATATCGTATAACTCCCAGTGCGTATCCGCTCCCCGCGCATCGACGAGTTTCCAGCGGCCGCTGCGCACAACTTTTCCGCCGTTCCATTCGAAGAACAGGGCGTCGTGCCCTTCCCGCACCCCCTCTTCGAAGACGGGCAGCAGGGATTTTCCTTCAAGGGGGTGAATGCGTTCGTTGCGCCAGATTTCCGGGTATTCGGCATCGGCGGCGTCTACGGCAGTCGCCATCACATCGATAAGGTGTGCGATCTCAGGGGTAATTCCGCCCGCCCCGATACGCTCGGGCCACCAGGCGATGAACGGCGTGGCGATACCTCCCTCATGGCTCCAGTTCTTGTAATGCCGGAAGGGGGTGTTGCTCAGGAACGCCCACGGGGCGTCCACACTGTGCCAGGCGGCCATGGATCCCGGCGGATCGACCGGCGGGTATTCACGGTTCTGCTGGTTATGCACCATCTCCGCGGAGCCGCCGTTGTCGGAAAGAAACATCACCAGCGTGTTTTCCTCTTCGCCCATTTCGCGGATTTTGTCCAGCAGACGGCCCATTTGCTGGTCCACGCGGTCGACCATGGCGGCGTACACCGCCATTTTCAGGTCCCAGTCCGCTTTGCCTTCGACCTCCTCCCAGGGAAGAATGCGCAGGTGGTCGTCCCAGTAGCGGGTGGTGAAGGTCGAGGTGCGCTGCCAGTGTTCGAGGATGGTTCCGTATTCCGGCAAGGTCCATTCCGGATCGACAATACCCATTTCAACCTGCCGCTCATGGCGCCGGCGGCGCAGCACATCCCATCCGTCCATGTATTTCCCCCGGTATTTTTCGATGTCCTCGGAGCGGGCTTGCAGGGGGTCGTGCGGAGCCTGGTAGGCGATATAGAGAAAGAAAGGCTTTTCGGCGTGTTCGCTTTCGTGCCGGTTCAGGTAGTCGAGCGCTTTTTCCGTGTAGGCGTCCGTCGAATAGAAATCCGGATCGTCGGGGGTGTACGGGCGAAATACCTGACCGTCGATTGCCCAGGTGCGCACATGCCCCGGTGTTTTTCGTGCAGGCGGCGGCTCGCCGGGCCGTTGCTCTCCGGGATTGAAATGATTGACGGCGCCGTCCACGAGTCCGTAGTAGCGGTCGAAGCCCCGGTCGAACGGATTTTCCAGGCCGTGCCACTTCCCGGTCATATAGGTGCGGTAACCCGCTTCGCGCAGCACTTCCGCAATGGTCACCCCGTTCCGCAGCGTGTCGATCCGCTCGCCCATGCCGACCTGGTGGGCGTACAGGCCGGTCATGAGGGAGGCTCTGGTGGGGAAGCATTTGCTCGTGTTATAGAACTGGGTGAATCGCAGGCCCTCCTCCGCGAGGCGGTCGAGGTGCGGGGTGGCGATTTCTCCGCCGTACGATCCAAGGTCCGAGAAACCCATGTCGTCCACCATGACGAGGACGATATTGGGCCGGTCGTCGCTCCGGGGATTTTTTTGAAGAGGGCGATCCGGCGGTATCCCGCCCGCCCCGGTAACCGAAGCGCCCAAAATTCCTGCCGTAAGAAATGCCGCTGCGGTCCAGCCCGCCGCGCGCAATGTTCCGTCTGTCATTCGTAGGGATTTTTGAATACGTCCATCTCCGGTTCCGTTCGAACCTCCTCGATCAATGCTTCGAGGCGCTGCACCACATCCGGATATCGTTCGGAGAGATCGTGGTATTCCCCAATGTCGCGGCTCAGGTCGTACAATTCGGTCACCTGGCGCTCCGGAGTCCAGACGCGAAGCAGTTTCCAGTCGCCCTGCCGAATGGCCTGGGAGTATCTCGCCTCCATGTTGTTGCGGTGCTCCCAGTAGAGCGCGCGATGCATGGGAACGGGACCGGCATTCGTGAGCAGGCCCGTCATGGAAAGGCCGTCCATGGGCGGCGTGTCCGCCCCGGCGAACTCGGCAAGCGTGGGGAAGATATCCCACATGCCCCAGGGGTGGTCGCTGACCGCCCCGGACGGCACATAGCCCGGCCCCCATGCGATCATCGGTACACGGATGCCGCCTTCGTACAGGTCCCGCTTGATGCCCCGGAGGGGGCCGTTGGATTCGAAGTAGCCGGGGTCTGCCCCGCCTTCGCCGTGCGGGCCGTTATCGCTGGTGAAGAGCACGATGGTATCCTCGCCCAGCCCCAGTTCCTCGATCCGGTCCAGAATACGCCCGATGTCCTTATCGAGGCGAGTGACCATGGCGGCGTGCGCGGCGTGCGGCGTCGGCTGCCCCCGGTACGTCCCGATGACGCCGCAGCACGGGAAGGGCGGATCCGGTGCCATGCGGCTGCGCCCGTTTTCGTCCCGGAACGGCGCAATATCCTCTTCCGGCACGAGCAATTCCGCATGCACGAGGGCAAACGGCAGGTACAGGAAGAACGGCTGCTCCTGGTTCGCCTCGATGAAATCAAGCGCTCCTTCCACGAAAAGCTCATGGGTATACTGGGTCGTATCCACGTCGATGCGCTCCGTGCCGCCGTTCTGTATGGCGAACAGATGATCCGTGTAGTAGGAATGCGCATGGACATGCCGCAAATACCCGAGGAAGGCGTCGAAGCCTTGGAGGTGCGGCAAACCGGATTCGTTGTCTTCGGCCAGTCCCCACTTGCCGAACATGCCCGTGGCGTATCCGGCCTGTTTCAGTGCTTTGGGCAGGGTCGGGTCCTCTTCCCGCAGCGAGGCGCCCGCATTTCCCCGCACGAGGGCGCTCCCCATGTGCGTGCCGGTCATGAGCGACCAGCGGGAAGGGGCGCACACCGTATTCCCCGCATAAAATGCGGAGAATAGGGTGCCTTCTTCGGCCATGCGGTCCAGCCGGGGCGTGGTAAAGCGTTTCTGTCCGTAGACGCTCAGGTCGCCGTAGCCGAGATCGTCGGCCAGGATGAAGATGAGGTTGGGCGGACGGCGTTCCTCCGGTGGATCGTCAAGGGGGTCGGCATGGGCGGGAAGGACGGAAACCGCCGTCGCCGCCAGCGCAATCAGCAGGGCCTGTGCGTGGGCGAAAAACGAATGATGCATGGAGTCGGTGCGGGCGGACAATACGATACCGGGGATAATGACCAGGGTACTTGATACGAACGGAGCGGCATATTTTCAATCGGTTGCATCCGCGGAGCGCCTCGTATGCACGTCTTTCCTGAGAACATCCCGGCGGGAGGAAAGGTATGCAAATCGTTGCTGCGTTTCGTTCCTCTTTATAACATCCCTTCGTTTCCCCCGATGTCCGCCCAGGTACATGTTCATGACCTCTGGAAGGCGTACGGCAGCGTACAGGCCGCCTGCGGGGTGACGTTCGATGTGGCCCCGGGCGAGATTTTCGGCCTGCTGGGGCCGAACGGCGCAGGCAAGACCACCACGGTCGAGTGCATGCTGGGATTGCGGCAGCCGGATCGGGGCGTGGTGCAAATAGGCGGGATCGATGCCCGGCAAGATCCGCGCGACATGCAGCAGCACATCGGGGCGACGCTTCAGACGAACGCCTTGCAGGAAAAAATAACGCCCCGGGAAGCGCTCCGGCTCTTCGGCTCTTTTTACCGGGTGGCGGAAGAGGCCGGTGTGCTCTTGCAGCGGTTCGCGCTGGAGGATCAGGCCGATGCGGCCTTTCACACCCTGTCGGGGGGGCAGCGCCGGCGGCTGGCGCTGGCGCTGGCGTTCGTTAACCGGCCTGCGGTGGTGTTGCTGGACGAACCCACAACCGGTCTGGATCCCTCTTCGCGCCGCGATCTGCACCGCCGTATTCTGGACATGAAAGCGGAGGGGCGGACCGTGCTGCTCACGACGCATTACATGGAAGAAGCGGAAACCCTGTGCGACCGCGTGGCGATCATGAACCGCGGCAGACTCGTTGCGCAGGGCGCTCCCCGCGACCTGATGGGCAGCCTTGGCACGGCGCCTTCGGTCCATTTGGAAACGTCCGCCCCGCTGCCCCCGGAGACCTTCGCAGGGATCGAGGGCGTGCGCGATCCGGAGCAGACGGGCTGCACGGTCCGGTTCCGGTCGGAGGATGTACACGGGGCCCTCTCCGAGTTGACGAAGCGGCTGGAAACGGCGGGCGTCGGGATCGTCGAACTGCATGTCCGGCGGGCGACGCTGGAGGAGGTGCTTATCGAGTTGACGCAGGAAGAAGACGATGCGCCGGGCGGATCGCATGGAGGGCCGTTGGCATGACGTACGCTTTTCTGATCGAACTGCGCCTCTATTACCGGAACAGGATGGCCCTGATCTACGGCTATCTTTTTCCGCTGATTTTTCTGGTCGCCTTCCTTGTGCTCTACCGGCACGAACCGGTGCCTCTTGTGAACCACATGGGAGAACTGCTTACCGTGACGGCGCTTGGCGGGGCCTGCTTCGGCCTGCCCACGTCCATGGTGGGCGAGCGGGAGCGGGGGGTCTGGCGGCGGTACCGGGCAACGCCCGTTTCCACGCTGCACCTGGTGCTGACGACGGTTGCGGCCCGGTACCTGGTCCTGCTTTCCGCCGCCCTTCTTCAGCTTGTGCCGGCCATGGTAATTGGCATGCCGTTTCCTGACCATGTTGCCGGGCTGTGGGTCGCCTTCACGTTCGTGTCCTTCGCTTTTCTCGGGCTGGGCCTCGTCATTGCCATGCTTGCCGACACGGTGCCGGCCGTACAGGCGCTGGGGCAGTCCATTTTCCTGCCGATGCTGATCATTGGCGGGGTGGCCGTGCGTATTGAAAGCCTGCCCGAATGGGCGCAGCATCTGTCCGCTTTTTTCCCTGGTCGCTATGCGGTCGAGGCGATACAGGTGACGGTGAACGGAAGCGGCCTGGGCGAGGCGGGCTTCAGCCTGCTGGCCCTGCTGCTGATCGGCGCCGCCGGGTGCCTTGCCTCGGCAAAGATGTTTCGATGGGATACGCGGGAGCGAGGCGGTACGCCGCGCGGCAAGGTATGGGCGGGCGCTGCCCTTGCGGCATGGGTGCTGGTCGGCGTGCTGGCGGAAGGTACGGGCCGCGCGCTGCCGCAGGGACGATTGCCTGCCGACGGGGTAGCGTCGCTGACCGATGTGCTTCGTTCCTCCGGCGCAGAAACGAACGACTCCTCTGACGTGTACGGGGCGCAGGCGGATTCGGTTACGGTTGCGGAGGATGTGGCGGATTCTGTCGGTGTCGGAGCAGAACCGGAGGATTCGGCGCCGGAAGCGTCCGTCCCGCCCATCGCCGCCGAAACCGCAGATGCTGTATCTGAAGAAGTGGTCGAGGCGCCCCCGCCCCCTCCGCCCATCGACTACCCCGATTCCTGGGAAGAGGTGACGATGGAGGACATCGACCGGGACATCCGGTTCGATGCCCTTCCCTACGATCAGGGACTGGAGGCCCCGGTGGCCGCGCTGGACGAGCCCGTGTATCCGGATATCGAGGAAACGATACGGTGCATCGTCTACGATCTGGAGGTATGGCCGCCGGCCTGGACGGGGGACCCTGTGCAGCGGGCGCGCAATGTGCTGTTCGTGGCGGCGGTTCCGGACATGTACCAGATGAGCGGGATCGAACGCTGGGTGCCGCACGCCGTATTCGAGCATCTGGCGAATGCGCATCCCGAAGACGAATTGATCAAGGTGCTCTACTGGATCGCCGCCAATCCCTACGAAGGAGAGGTTTCCGCCGCAAGCCGGCTTACGGATATGTGCCTGCGGCTCGGCGGTCCCGACGACACGGTAATGCTGCAGCAGCGGACCGGGTGGTACGCGGCCAAACTGCTGGGCCGGATAACCGGGCATATCGAGGTGAGGTAGACAATTTTATGGGAATTACCTGACCGACGCTCGGAAGTTGAGCGTGTCAGGAATCCGGGCTTTCCCGCAGGAAACTCTGTAAAGGGAACCTGCCTGCGTATTCGCGCGGGGAGCGCTCTTGTATTTCGCAGGAAACCCGGATATGTGGTGGGTGGCTACTTCGGTAAGCCCCCGTAACGCTCATCCCGTAGTGGTTTAGCACGACACTCACTGTATATACATATATCATTGTGTATATGTAGTGAGTACTAACCTTAATTAGTGTTATTTGTGTGTGTTTTAGTATGTTGAGCGGTTTCGCACGGTCAGTTGTCTGCGCGCGCCGTTTTTCCACGCCGGTTCGGCAGATAGTGATGGCCCGGTTTCGGATTGCTCGGATGCGGCTTCATTTCTTGACGCTCCGGCACTTTTGTATATAATTCCCATATTTTAGTCCTTCCTGCATCCCTGACAGGAGATGCCCGCTTTCCGGGACCTGCCCGCATACTGACATGAACCGTTTCTTTTTGCGCCTCGGCGTTTTCGCTTTCTGTGCCGTTTTCGCCGCGGCCTGTTCGGTAGATACCGCTCCGGATGCTTCCGCCCCTAACATCCTGTTTCTCTTCGCCGACGATCTGCAGGCCGACGCCATCGGCGCGTACGGCAACGGCTATATCCGTACTCCGAACCTGGATCGCCTCGTCGAGGATGGGTATTCGTTCCGCCGGGCCTACAACATGGGCGCCCACCACGGCGCGGTATGCGCGCCCAGCCGGGCGATGCTGATGAGCGGGCGCAGCCTGTTCCGTGTCTACGACAATCTGGATTCCGTACGCACGTTCCCGGAAATCCTCCGGGAGGCGGACTACCGGACATTCGGCACGGGCAAATGGCACCAGAGCCGTTCGTCGTTCGCGCGAAGTTTCGGGGAGGGCAACGCCGTGTTCTTTGGGGGAATGGCCGATCATTTCAATGTACCGCTGGAGCATCTGCAGGCGGACAGGAGCTTCACGGAACCCGTAACGCAGAGCTTTTCCACGACGCGGTTCGCCGATGCGGCCGTGGATTTTCTGAAGGATTACGGCGCATCGGATCGGGCTACTCCCTTTCTGGCCTATGTGTCTTTCACCGTACCTCACGATCCCCGGACGCCGCCTGCCAGCCATGCGGCGGACTATGCAGGAACGAGCATGCCGCTGCCTCCCAATTACCTGCCGGTCCATCCGTTCCATAACGGAAGAATGACCGTTCGGGATGAGGTGCTTGCGGGGTGGCCCCGGCGCCCGGACGTGATACGCGACCAGCTTGCCGAGTACTACGGGCTCATTACGCACATGGACGAGGAAATCGGGCGGATCCTGAGCGAACTGGATGCGCAGGGCCTTGCCGAAAACACCATGATCGTGTTTACGTCCGATCACGGCCTTGCAGTGGGACAGCACGGTCTGCTCGGCAAACAGAACCTGTACGAGCACAGCGCAAAGACGCCGCTTGTCGTGCAGGGCCCCGGTATTCCGCAGGGGGAAACCCACGAGCTCGTGTATTTGCACGATCTGTTCGCCACCGTGCTGGGCATGGCCGGCGTCGAGGCGCCCGCCGGGGTGGATGCGCAGGATTTATCCGCCTTGTGGAAGGGGGAGGATGCGTCTGCGCGGGACCATCTTTTTCTGGCCTATGAGGATCTGCACCGGGCCGTGGTGGAAGATCGATGGAAGCTGATCCGTTATCCCCGAATTCACTATACGCAGCTTTTCAACTTGCATGCGGACCCGTACGAGCTGCGCAATCTTGCGGACGATCCGGCGTACGCCGAGGAGCAGACGCGCCTGATGAGGCTTCTCGAGACTGCGCAACAGGAAGCCGGCGACCCGCACCCCCTGACCGCCGAAACCCGTATGCCGATGGAGTTCGATTACTCGGATATCGTCCGCACCCCGGACCGGCACCAGCCCGAGGAAGTGGTGCAGAAATATTTTTGATGACCATGCACCCCCATGCCGGTCCGTTTACCGTTTTCCTCGCACACACGCTTCTCGCCGCGCTGTGCGTGACGGCGTCGGGATGTATCCAACAGGATCAGAACATGCGCCCCTCTTCCGAGGCCCTGCAAGCACAGATCGAATCGTTCGTTTCCGCCTGGCCGGAGGCGGAGATCGCCGTGGCGCTGATCGATCCGGAAACCGGCACGCGCTTTTCGATACAGGGCGACCGGGTTTTTCATGCCGCAAGCACCATGAAGGTACCCGTGCTGATCGAGGTGTACCGGCAGGCTGCGGAGGACCGGTTTTCTCTTGATGATTCCCTACGGGTCGAAAACGATTTTACGTCGATCGTGGACGGTTCGCCGTTCCGCATCGTGGACGACTCCGACGACGCGCTTTACGAACACCTCGGGCGCTCGCTGCCGATCCGTGATCTTGCCGAGCGTATGATCACGGTGTCCTCGAACCTTGCCACGAACCTGATCATCGAACTGGTGCAGGCCGACTCGGTGCAGCGCACCATGGAGGGCATGGGGACGCGGACGATGCGCGTGCTGCGCGGTGTGGAAGACATCAAGGCGTTCGAACAGGGGCTGAATAATACGGCCACCGCCTCGGACCTCGCCGTGCTGCTCGACGCCATACGCCGCAACGAGGCGGTTTCACCCGCAGCCAGCGAAGCGATGAGGGATATCCTGCTGGATCAGGAATTCAATGAGATGATTCCGGCGGGACTGCCGGGCACGGCGCGGGTTGCCCACAAGACAGGCTGGATTACGGGCATCGTCCACGACGCGGCGATCGTCTATCCGGAGCATGCCCCGTCGTATGTGCTGGTCATTCTGACGGAAGGATTCGACGACCACGCCGTTGCTTCGCAGGTCGGGGCCGGGATTGCCCGGATCGTGCACGAAGCGGTGCGGTGAGTTTTCTGCTGCCCTGCCAGGATTCGAACCTGGAACCCCCTGATCCAGAGTCAGGTGCTCTGCCAATTGAGCTACAGGGCAGGGTGTGGTTTTGCGGACCTGTTACTACGGGTTGGGCAGGCGCGGGAACCTGCCGGAGTAGGATACGGTGCGCCCCATCGGATTCGGATCCTGCACCACGATCTGCAAATTCTCATGCGTCAATGCTTCCGCTCCCCTGCGGTTCCGTTTCACCCGTATATTCAGCCATGCACGGTTGCCTCGCGTCTCATGACAAGGGGTAGCCGGTTGCGCCACGAATCCGAAGCGATATGACGGATCCTACACACGAAACGTGGATGACCACCTGCCTGGAACTGGCCCGGCAGGGCGCCGGGCTCGTCAGCCCCAATCCTATGGTGGGCGCGGTGCTTGTCGGGACCGACGGCACGCTGCTTGGCCAGGGGCTGCACCACGAATATGGTGGTCCCCATGCAGAGGTATACGCTATCCGGGACGCCGAGCGGCGCTACGGCAGCGATGCGCTGGAGCACGCCATCCTGTACGTCAACCTGGAGCCGTGTTCGCACCACGGGAAAACACCGCCGTGCGTCGATCTCATTCTCGAAAAACGCATTCCCTGTGTAGTGGTCGGGGCGCGAGACCCGTTTTTGAATTTGAAGGCGGCCGGCAGTAGCGTAGACCGCCTGCGCGAACAGGGCGTAGAGGTGATTGAAGGCGTGCTGGAGGCCGAATGCAAGCGGCTCAATGAGGCGTTCATGCACCATATCCGGACGAAGCGTCCCCTGATTACCTTGAAGATGGCCCAGACGCTCGATGCCCGGATCGCCGGCGCATCAGGCGCCTCCCGATGGATATCGGGCGATTCTTCCCGCCGGCTGGTGCATCACTGGCGAGCCACCTCCGATGGCGTCCTCGTGGGCACGGAGACGGCCCGGCAAGACAATCCTTCCCTGACCGTGCGGCATGTCGAAGGGCGCCATCCCGCGCGCATCGTGCTGGACCGCACCGGGCGTCTTCCCGGCGATCTGAAACTTTTTACGGATGATCAGGCCGAAAAGACGATCGTGGTAGTAGCCGAATCGGCCCGTATTCCCTATGAGGAAGCACTGGTCGGGTCCGGGGGGCGCGTGATGCGCGTAGCGGAGCGGGACGGCGTTTTGGAACTCGGCGCCATGCTCGAAGCGCTGGGCCGCGATGCGGGCCGCGAAGGACTTCCGCTTCAGTCCCTGCTCGTCGAAGGGGGCGCTGCACTTGCCGCATCCCTCCTGCGGGAGGACCTCGTGGACCGCCTGTTTCTGTTTCTTGCGCCGAAGGTGCTGGGGGCGGGTCCTGTTTCGATTGAGGGGATCGGTCGCGAAGACCTTGAAAAAGCGTTGACCTTCGTGGAGCACGCGTGGGAATCCGTCGGGGAGGACATGGTGTTCAAGGGATACCGGCGATCGCTCGACGCGCCGCCGGAAGATTAGGGCCTGTTAACACTATACAGCGGCGCCCTTACGGTCATCGCCGCACTATCGAAAACTCGAATCAGGTTATGTACACGGGGATCATCGAGGAACAGGGACATCTCCAGGCTGTGGAGCCTCTTGAAGGCGGGAGGCGGCTCACCATCGCCTGTTCGTTCGCCGGCGAACTCCGGGTCGATCAGAGCGTGTCGGTCAACGGGGCTTGCCTGACCGTAACCCGGGTCGGCGACGGAACGTTCGAGGCCACGGCGGTCGAGGAAACTCTTGCCAAAACCACCCTCGGCGCACTGGTTCCGGGCAGCAGCGTCAATCTCGAACGCGCCCTGCAGCCGGACCAGCGCCTCGACGGGCATATGGTGCAGGGGCATGTGGACGGGACAGGAACGGTTGTGTCCATCGAACGCCGGCCCGACAGTTTTTTGTGTCGTATCGCATTCGATCCGGCCTGTGCGCACCTGCTTGTTCCTGCCGGATCCGTGGCCGTGGACGGCATTTCGCTCACGGTGGCGCGTCTTGACGAAGAAACCTTTACCGTGTCGGTTATCCCGCATACGTCCGAACTGACCAATGCGGGATCCTGGGAAGTGGGCGGTCGGGTCAATCTGGAGTTCGATATGGTCGGCAAATATATCGCGAGGGGGCTGGAAACGGGTCGAAACCGGTAGCTGCGCCGCATTTCCTGACAGGCGCTTTTCGAACCATCCTTTTGTTTCGGCGTTTGACCGTTCTGTCGTTTTTTTGCGCTCACCCGCCCTGTAGAAAGCGGCCATGGATCTGATTTCCGATATCGAAATTCTGGATGATCCGGGCAAGACGCCCGGCAGGGAGCATATGTCCGCTTCCCGGGCCGCTGCGTCCCGGGCCGGCGAGGATATCGACAAGGCGCGTACGACCGCTGTCGAGGTCGAGGGGCATCGCCGGGTATATATCGAGACGTACGGGTGTCAGATGAATGTCTCGGATTCCGAGATTGTGGCGTCCGTGCTCCGGCAAAGCGGGTTCGGGCTTACCCGGAATGAAGCAGAGGCGGATGTGGTTCTGCTGAACACGTGCGCCATCCGGGAAAACGCGGAGCAGAAGGTGCGCCGCCGCTTGCGGGATTTCCAGGGGCGTAAACGCGCCGGAAGAGGCCTCTCCTCGAACGGCCACGGATCAGGTTCGTCTCCCGTTCGGCTTGGTGTGCTCGGATGCATGGCCGAGCGCCTGCGCACCAGACTCTTGGAGCAGGAGCAACTCGTCGATCTCGTGGTGGGGCCGGATGCCTACCGCGACCTGCCCCGCCTTCTCCGCGAAACGGACGAAACCGGGCAGGCAGCCGTCAATGTACACCTTTCCCGCGAGGAGACGTACGCCGACATTGCGCCGGTTCGCTACGATACGAACGGCGTTTCGGCATTCGTGTCCATCATGCGGGGTTGCGACAACATGTGTTCCTTCTGCGTTGTGCCCTTCACGAGAGGACGCGAGCGCAGCCGTCCGGTGTCGAGCATTCTCTCCGAGTGCGCCCGGTTGGTCGAGGCGGGGTACAAGGAGGTGACCGTGCTGGGACAGAACGTGAATTCCTATCGTTTCGAGCAGGACGGCATGACGGTTGATTTTGCCGAATTGCTCCAGCGGATCAGTTTCGTTTCGCCGGAATTACGGATACGTTATTCGACCAGTCATCCGAAGGATTGCAGCGACGATTTGCTGCATCTGCATCGCGAGCGCCCCAACGTGTGCAACTACATCCATCTTCCCGTGCAACACGGAAACACGGAAGTGCTCGAGCGGATGCGCCGCACGTATTCCCGGGATGAATATCTGCGTCTCATCGAACGGGCGCGTACGCTGGCGCCGGGGATTTCACTTTCTACGGATATCATTGCCGGTTTTTGCGGCGAGACCGAAACACAGCATCGGGACACGCTCTCGCTGATGGAGCAGGTGCGGTACGATTACGCCTATACGTTCATGTATTCCGAGCGCCCGGACACGTACGCTGCGCGGAAGTACGAGGACGATATCCCCGAAGAGGTCAAAAAACGGCGTCTGGGCGAGATCATCGCCCTGCAACAGCGTATTTCCCTCGAAAGAAACCGGGAGGAGGTCGGCCGGGAGCATGTGGTGCTCGTCGAGGGGGAAAGCAAACGCAGTACCCGACAACTCTGCGGCCGTACGGATACGAACAAGATGGTCGTATTCGATCGGGAAACGTACGAGCCGGGCGAATACGTGCGCGTGCGCATCACCGGCTGCACGTCCGCTACCTTGCTTGCCGATCCGCTCGGCCGCACGACGTTGTTCGAATTTGCCGCATCCGCCGCTGCGTAATCACATGGACCGGGAAGCGATACAGGAGCGATTTGGCATTGTCGGCCGGTCGATGGCGCTGAAAAACGTCATTGACCGCGTGCGGCAGGTGGCCGGGACCGACATCACCGTGCTCATTCAGGGTGAGAGCGGCACGGGCAAGGAGCTTATCGCAGAGGCAATCCATGGACTCAGCGCCCGGCGTCACCAGTCGTTCATCATCGTCAACTGCGGCGCCATCCCGGAGGGGCTCATCGAGTCGGAGTTGTTCGGCGCGGAGAAGGGAGCTTACACCGGGGCGGTCGAGCGGCGCACCGGATACTTCGAGCAGTCTGATCGCGGCACCATTTTCCTGGACGAGATCGGCGAAATGCCTCCCGCTGCACAGATCCGTCTTCTTCGTGTGCTGGAAACCGGCAAGTTCACGCGTGTAGGGGCTTCGAAGGAGCACAAGGTCGATGTGCGCATCGTGGCGGCCACGAACAAGGACCTGGCTCATGAAGTGCGCGCCGGACGATTCCGCGAGGACCTGTATTACCGGCTCAGCACCGTGCTCGTCGAGATTCCGCCGCTCCGGCAACGTTCGGGGGACATTTTGCCGCTTCTGGAAACGTTTCTGCACCGCTTCGCGCAGAAGTACGACAGTCCGGTGAAGCATCTCTCCGATGATGCCCGCGAGTTGCTCTTGCGCTATCGCTGGCCCGGGAACGTGCGTGAGTTGCGCAATGTCGCGGAGCAGATCGAAGTGCTCATCCGGGACAAAGAGGTTACCGCCGGAGATATCCGTCCGTATCTGCGCGGCGTGCGTACGGAGCAGGACCGTTCGGAATTGTTGCCCGTCGTGCGCAGCACATCGGGGGATTCGGCGGATGCCCGCGAGCGCGAGATGATCTATCGCGCGCTGCTCGAACTTCGTTCGCAAGTGCGCCGGATGTGGGAGGAGATGAAGAGACGGGGCCCCGTGCCCGGCGAGGAACCGGAAGAATATCCTCCGCTGATCGAGGATGTGGCCTACGAGATCGAGGGAGATGAGGAAGTGGGCCTGCGAAGCAGCGAAAACGTCGGAAACGGCAAACAGGATGTGCAGGAGCCGGAAAGGGTCCGTGACGAGCCGGAAGAGGCGGTTGCAGAGGAGGAAGAGACGTTTCCCACGCTGGAGGATGCGGAACGCCAGCTTATCACCCGTGCCCTGAAAACATTCAACGGGAACCGCAGGCAAACGGCGAGAACGCTTGGTATTTCGGAGCGGACCCTTTACCGTAAGCTGAAAGAATTCGAGGAGGATTTGTGAACTTCGCCGTTGCTGTGCGCGCCCGCATGGGTATGCCCGCCGCATGCGTCGGTGTGTTGCTTGCCTTGCTGTCCACCGGTTGCGGGCACTATAGCTTCACCGGCGCTTCCATTCCCGAGCATATCGGGAGGGTCGCCATTCCGCTTACCGAAGACGCTACGTCCAATCCGATTCCGGATCTCGGCGGCCTGTTGACCGAGCGGCTGGTACAGCGCTTCGTTCGCCAGACCCGCCTGGAACTGGCTACCGACGAAACACAGGCCGATGCCGTACTCACCACGGAAATCCGGCAGTATTCCGTGCGTCCTGCCGCGGTAGGCGGCGAGTACCGGGCGGCGCTGAACCAGCTTTCGATTACTGTTTCCGCCGGCTACGCGGACCGCGTGGAGGGACAGGAAGTGTTCCAGCGCAGTTTTTCCGCCTCGTTCGAATACGATCCGGCCGATTTTACCGGCGAGGAAGAAGCCGCAAACGAAGCGCTCGACAATATCGCCGACGACATTTTTCAGGCGGCTACATCCAACTGGTAGCCGTTTCCTCGTTCACGAAACTGCATCCGGCATGGCGCTTCTGTATGCAATAGCGATTGCCGTATTGACCCTGTACGGCGCCAACCTGTTGTGGTTGTGCAGGCGTTCTGCAGGCGCGGGCCGCCTGATTCCGGATGCATCGTCCGGTCCTCCCCGCGATCCTTCTTTTCCCTGGCCGTTCGTGACGGTCCAGCTGCCGATTTTCAACGAACCGCTCGTGGTCGAACGGTTGATCGACGCCTGTGTGCAACTCGATTACCCGCGGGACCGGTTCGAAATACAGGTGCTCGACGACTCGACGGACGGTACGCCGCGGCTTGTTGCCCGTTGTATTGCCGCGGGGGCATCCCGGGGGGTGCGGATCGCGCATCTTCGCCGTCCGAACCGGGAGGGATACAAGGCAGGCGCCCTGCAATACGGGCTGACGCAGGCGCAGGGGGATTTCATTGCCGTGTTCGACGCCGATTTTGTGCCCCGCCCCGATTTTTTGCGCCGGCTCATCCCCGCCTTCGCCGATGAGCGTCTTGGGGCCGTACAGGCGCGATGGGGGCATCTCAATCAGGATGCTTCATTGCTTACGCGCATTCAGGCCGTGGGCCTGGATACCCATTTCGCGGTGGAGCAACTCGCACGCCGCCGCGCAGACTGCTTTTTGAATTTTAACGGTACGGCGGGCGTGTGGCGGCGCGCTGCTATTGTAGATGCCGGCGGGTGGCAGGCCGATACCATTGCGGAGGATCTCGATCTGAGTTACCGGGCGCAGCTTGCCGGGTGGGGCATCGAATTTATGGGGGATGTCGAAGTGCCTGCGGAACTCCCCTCGACCATCGAAGGATTGCGGACCCAGCAGTTTCGCTGGACGAAAGGGTCTGTCGAGACCGCCCGCAAATTGCTGCGCACCTTGTGGACTTCCCGGGAATCCTTCCGGCGCAAGGTGCAGGGTACATTTCACATGACGGGTCATCTGGTCTTTCCCTTTGTACTGATCGCCGGATTGCTCCATGTTCCCTTGCAGGCTGCGGCGCATGCCGGCGTGGGCCCGGGCAAGGCCTATTTCGGATGGATGGCGCTCGGGCTGATCGGATTCGCAGGATTTAGCCTGGCGCAGATTTTTGCGCAGCGGCGGTTGTACGCCGACTGGCCGCGCCGCCTTGGCATTCTTCCGATTTTTATGGCCGGTACGGTCGGCATGTCCATTCGTAACACCATCGCCGTGGTGGAAGCTTTTGCGGGGGTCTCCACGCCTTTCGTACGTACGCCCAAGTTCGGCGCTGCCCCCGGACGCCGTGTTTCGCCGGGGGGTTTCGCCGGACGGCGCCCTGCCGGGTCGGTTGCGCTCCGTATAGCGTATCCGCTGGAATTCGCCATGGGAGTCTACTCGACGGCGGGCGTGGCGTATCTTCTGGGTACGGGACAATGGGACGCCGTGGCCTTTCAGCTGTTTTTTGCGGTCGGTTTCGTGCTTGTCGCTGTGGGGACATTCCGGGAAGCACGCAGGAAGTCCGTCAGCTAACGCCTTTCATACCGTCGATATGATGCCGGACATTCAGAAAGCCGTTGCATATCTCAAGGAAGGCGATGCCGGGCAGGCTGCTTCTTTCCTTCAGGATATGATCGAACGCATGCCGGAGCATGCGACGGCGCACGTATTGCTGGCGCAGGCCCGGGAGGCATTGGAGGAGTGGGATCGTGCGCTGCATGCGTGGCGCGAAGCGGTGCGCCTTGTACCGACCAGTCCTGTGGTCTTGCGCGGACTCGAACGTGCCGCGCGGAAGGCGCATCCGATGGCGCACGAACCGGCGAAGCCCGAACGGAATGCCTTCACGGATATCGACCGTCTGATTGCCAGTCTGGAGTCGGCGAAGATTGTGCCCCGTCCCGATGCAGCGAGTGTACCGGTCCCGGATCTCGACGATGATATCGACGATGTGGCCAGCGAGACCCTTGCGGCGATTTATGCATCCCAGCACCGGTACAAGGAAGCCGCGCGCATCTACGATGTGCTTGCCGAGCGGCGCCCTGAACAAGCGGCGGCATTCAGGGAAAAAGCGTCCCGTCTGCGATCCGGAGCCGCGGAGGATTGACGGCTATGCAGCGACTTCGGCAATTACAGGCAGGAAAATCCCGCATGGTCGTCGGTTTGATGAGCGGTACGTCGCTGGACGGCGTGGACGCCGTACTGGCGCGCCTCGAAGGCGCCGGGGAGAATATCACGTTCGACATACTCGGGTTCGATCATATGCCCTGGCCCGATGCGCTGCGTCGGCTGATTCTCGCCAACTCGACGCCGGAGCATTCGACCGTGTTCGACATTTCCCAGTTGAATGTCCGCATTGCGCATGCGTATGCGGAGGCTGTCGAGCGCGTTGCCGCCGCTGCCGGACATGCCGTATCCGACATTGATCTGGTGGGTTCGCATGGCCAGACCATCCACCATGTCCCATTTCCGGTGGATTGCGCCGGCAGTGATATCACTTCCACGCTTCAGGTGGGTGACCCGTCGGTGCTGGCCAATCTTTTGCAGGTTCCCGTCGTAGGCGATTTTCGGGTGGCGGATATGGCGCTGGGCGGGCAAGGCGCTCCCCTCGTGCCGTATTTCGATTATGTATGCTTTCGCGACGAAAAGGAGAACCGCGGGTTGCTCAATCTGGGCGGGATTGCGAATATGACGATACTTCCTGCCGGCGCAGGTCGCAGCGACGTGTTCGCTTTCGATACGGGCCCCGGCAACATGGTCATCGACGCCCTTGCGGCCATGTTATTGGGTGAACCGTACGACGATGGGGGCCGCTGCGCCGCAAGGGGCCGCACCGACGACTCGGTGATGGCCGCCCTGCTGGAAGATGCGTATTTTGTCCGGGAACCCCCAAAATCCACCGGACGCGAGTATTTCGGCGAGCCGTTTGCCGAACAACTTGTCAGGCGATGTCGGGAAGAAATGAACGACCCCGGTCCGGAGGATATCCTTGCCGTGGGGACGATGCTGACCGTGCTGTCCGTCTACCAGGCGTATGCCCGCTTCGTCCGGGATTCCTGCACGCTGGATGCGCTCATTGTTTCCGGCGGAGGCGTCCGCAATCACTATCTGATGGATCGTCTCGCCAATGTGTTTGCCCCCATACCCGTCCGCGCGATCGGGGAGTACGGCATTCGTTCCGACGCCAAGGAGGCGCTTTGTTTCGCCGTGTTGGCGCACGAGGCCGTGAATGGAGCGGAGACGAATCTGCCCTCGGTGACCGGCGCCTCCCGCGCCACGACGCTCGGTAAATTCTGCATACCCGCATAGTCTCATGGCCCGGGATTCGTCTTTAACGCCCCTTCGAGAATACGGTGAGTTCGGACTCATCGACGCCATGCGCCGGATCCTCGGAGAAGTCTCCGGCGGGGAGTTGCTTACCGGCATTTCAGACGATGCGGCCGTGTATCGCATCGAAGGAGACCGCGCACATGTGATCACCACCGATATGCTGGTCGAGGGCGTCCATTTCGACCGCCTCGTCATGCCCATGGAATACCTGGGATCGAAGGCGATGGCCGTCAGTGTGAGCGACGTTGCGGCCATGAATGCCGAGCCGCGGTACGCGACGATCGGGCTGGGTCTTCCGGAAAACGTTTTTGTCGAGCAGATCGAGGAGTTTTACCAGGGCGTGCGGAAGGCATGCGATCTCTACGGCGTGCAGGTCGTGGGCGGCGATACGACGGCGGCCGCCCGTTTGACCGTTTCCGTGACGATCGTCGGCGAGGCCGCAGCATCCCGCATCGTGCATCGGCGGGGCGCCGTTCCGGGAGATTTGCTATGTACGACAGGCGAACTGGGAGGCGCCTACGCCGGTCTCCGGATTCTGCTGGAACAGCGTCGGCAACTTCAGGAAAAAGGGGAGGATTTTGCGCCGGATATCGACAAATACCGGTATGTAATTCAGCGGCAGCTTGTGCCGCGCGCCAGACTCGATGTGGTTCGGGACTGGGCGGCGCGCGGCGTCAGGCCGAACGCGCTCATCGACCTTTCGGACGGCATCGGATCGGATCTGCGGCATATCTGCCGCGCAAGCGGATGCGGCGCCGAGTTGCATCTCGACGCCCTGACCATCGCCCCGGAAACGTATGCCGCAGCCGAGGAATTGGGAGAGGATGTCGGGGTGTTTGCGCTCTTTGGCGGAGAAGATTACGAGTTGCTTTTTGCTGCGTCTCGCGAGGAGGTGGGCCTTATGGATTCCGAAACATGTCACGTGATCGGCCGGTGCACGGCCGGGACCGACGTGATGGTGCGGATGCCGAACGGTGAGCTATTGTCGCTTGAGCAAGGGGGATACGAACATTTTGGCGCAGGGGACACCTCGTGAACCAGGCCCCAACCCGAACACGTCATTTCACCAGCAAAAGGAATTTGGTTGTGAGATACAGATTTTGGCAAACCGTGGTCGCCCTGTCGTTTTTTCTGCCCCTGCCGGTGTGGGCGCAAGGCGCGCTTGAAGGAACCGTGCGCGCCGCGGATACGGATGCACCGCTGGCCGATGTGCAGGTGGTCCTGCCGGACCTGTACCTGGGCGACAGTACGGACCCTGAGGGATTCTACCGGATTGAGCGTATTCCGGCCGACTCGCATCTCGTTGAAGTGCGCCTCCTCGGGTATCGCACGGAATTTGCGGAGGTCCTCATCACGGACGGCGCGACGGTCCGGCTCGATGTGCATCTGGTCGAGACCCCTTTCCAGTTGGATGAAGTCGCCGTGGTCGGCAGCCGCACGCGCCAGCGTACCGTAACCGAGTCGATGGTTCCCATTGACATCATCGCCAGCGATGCGCTTCGATCCCAGGGGCATGTCAATGCGGGAGATCAACTCCGGACGATGGCGCCGTCGTTCAATGTGAATCCGCAGGCCGTGGGCGATGCTGCGAGGATCGTGCGCCCTGCCAGTTTGCGCGGTCTGGCCCCCGATCATACCCTGGTGCTGGTCAACGGCAAACGCCGCCACCGCGCGGCCATCATTACCTGGTTAGGGAACGGCGTCGCCGACGGAGCGCAGGGGCCCGATATTTCGTCGATTCCGGCCATCGCCTTGCGTCAGGTCGAAGTGTTGCGCGACGGTGCGTCGGCCCAGTACGGTTCCGATGCGATCGCCGGGGTAATGAACTTCGCGCTCAGAGAGGATCGTTCCGGGGGCAGCGTCGAAGTGCATGCCGGCGGGTACGGGGAAGGCGACGGCGAAACGTACATGATTTCGGGTCATACCGGCTTGCCGCTGGGGGAAACCGGGTTCCTCAATTTCAGCGCCGAATACGGCAATACAAGGCCCACCAGCCGAAGCGTGCAACGCGACGACGCCGCCCTGCTTATCGCCTCAGGCAACACGCATATAAAAAATCCGGCCCAGATATCGGGGCGCTCCCGCGTGGAAGACGATGTGAAAGTGTGGAGTCATTTCGGCTATCCCGTTCACCGCAGCGCCATGCTCTACGGGCACGCCAATTATGCCGCCAAGTCGGTAACCGGCGGATTTTTCTATCGCAATCCGCACACCCGCGTCGGGGTTTTCAAGGGGTATACCCTGCATCCGGTCTCCCGCCTCAATGTATACGGCGCCGACGGCGGGCTTGTGAACTTTCCCGATCCCGATGATCCCGGGCAACGCGACGCCATCGTCTACGATGCGAACGGCGAGGTCGCAAGTCTCCTGGGACAGCGGGGCATTCCCTCGCTCCTCGTAGGCGACGCGGTTTGGGCGGAAACCGGCGTGGTCGGCGCCGGCGGTTGCCCTGCGATCCCGATCATCGCCAACGTACCCGACGCGGCGGCCCTCGAAGCGGTCGAGAACAATCCGGACTGTTTCACTCTCTACAGCCGGTTCCCCGGCGGATTCACGCCCCAATTCGGCGGCGATCTTGTGGACGGGTCGGTCGTGGCCGGTTTACGCGGACATACCGACAGCGGATTTACCTGGGATTTGAGTGGGTCGTACGGCATGAACACCGTGGACTTTTTCATCCGCAACACGGTCAATGCGTCGCTTGGCGCCGCAACGCCTACCGAGTTCGATCCGGGTCTGTACAGCCAGCAGGATATCAATCTGAATCTTGATCTGACCTGGCCTGTCAACGATATGGTGCATCTTGCCGGAGGCGCCGAATGGCGCGACGAGCGGTTCGAGATCGGCCTTGGGCAGGTGGAATCGTATCAGATCGGTCCGTACGCCGCCCAGGGATTCAGCGGCGCCTCCAACGGGTTTCCGGGCTTTGGAGACATTGCTTCGGGGGCGTGGAATCGAAGCAACGTGGCGATCTACGGCGATGCCGGGATAGAAGGAGGCGAAGGCAGATCATGGGGTCTTGACGGGGCCGTCCGGTTCGAAAACTTTTCCGATTTCGGCGGCACGCTGAACGGGAAATTGAGCGGTCGGTACGAACTGGCGCATGCTCTTGCATTGCGCGCCGGTTTCAGTACGGGTTTTCGCGCTCCCACCCCGGGCCAGCAGAATGCGTTCAATGTGTCCACCCAGTTTGATCCGGATCTGAAGAGGTTGGTCAATAACGGTACGATTCCTTCCACCTCGCAGGTTGCTGCATTGCGAGGCGGTCGACCGCTCGATCCTGAAACGTCCATGAACTACACGGTCGGTCTGGTGCTGGACGGGACAGCCTTCAATCTGACCGCCGATTATTTTCGTATCGATGTTTCGGACCGGATTGCGCTGACCCAGGTGTTTGCGCTGGCTCCGGAGGAGGTGGACGCGCTTGTCGCCGAGGGGATCGCCAGCGCGGGCAACCTGGCGAATTTCCGCTTTTTCACCAACGATTTCTCCACCCGTACGCAGGGTATGGATATTGTCGCCACGTATGTCCCAATGGCTCTGCGCGGACAGGCGACATTCAGTTTCGTTTTCAACCGCACGATCACCAGCGTGGTCTCATGGAATGCCGATGTGCTCGATGACAGGCGCATTCGGCAACTGGAGCAGGGATTACCCCGGACGAGATGGAACGTCTCGGGAAGGTACATTTCGGGGCGTTTGCAGTTTCTGGGCCGCTTGAACTATTACGCCGGCTGGTTCGACGCCGCGGATGACCGGCACTATGGCGGAGACGCCCTGATCGATATAGAAGCTGCTTATGATTTTGGCGAAGTGCTCACGCTGACGCTGGGTGCGCGTAACGCCCTGAATCATTATCCGGAAAGAAACCCTGACGCTGCAGCCGTCTCAGGGAATCTCTACAGTCGGTCGACGCCCTTCAGTTACAACGGAGGCTACTACTACCTTCGTCTCGCGTATCGCTGGGGATAACTTCGACAAATATGCACTTGATAGAGTGCGAAATGCATAATACCTTATCAATACGGCTGGTTTCAGGAAGAAGTCCTTCTTTGCGAAGAATGCCAAGGCGTAGTGTGCAGGTCGGCGCTAATGAGCGAAGCATGCAGGACATTCCTCAACCTGAAATCCCCCTGCGGAAGAATTTTCTTACATCATCCGTCCTTTCCCCATGAAAACCCGGATAATACTCGCATTTGCATCCTTCGCGCTTCTGGCGCTTGCCCCCCCGTCCGTTTTGGCGCAGGGCTCGCTGGAAGGGACCGTAAGCGATGAGAACGGAATGCCGTTGCCCGATGTGCAGGTGGCCATTACGGCATTGAATATTGGCGATCTTACCGACGCCGATGGTAACTATACGATCGAGCAGGTGCCTGCAGGAACCCATATGGTGGATTTTCGCCTTATCGGGTACGAGCCGGTGTCTATGCAAGCCACCGTGACGGATGGAGAAACGGTCCGGCTTGATGCAACTATGAATGAGGCCGTGATTCTCCTCGAGGCAGTGGCTGTAGTCGGTAGTCGTGCGCAACCTCGTACGGTGACCGAATCGATGGTGCCTATCGACATCATTCGCAGCAGCGATATCACCGATCAGGGAGATACGGATTTCGCCAACCTGCTGCGCAACGTGGTGCCGTCGTTCAACGTCAACATTCAGCCGATCAGTGACGCGGCGACGTTTGCGCGCCCGGCGAACCTGCGCAGCCTCGCTCCTGATCATACCCTGGTCCTGATCAATGGTAAACGCCGCCATCGCACCGCGGTGATTACCTGGTACGGCAACGGCCTCGCCGACGGCTCCCAGGGCCCGGACATCGCGCTCATTCCCGGCCTGGCCCTGGAACAGGCCGAGGTGCTGCGCGACGGTGCGGCCGCCCAGTACGGTTCGGACGCCATTGCAGGGGTGATGAATTTTGTGCTTAAGGACGATCGGTCCGGCGGTTCCGTCGAGGTCAAGACGGGCGGAAACCTTTTGGGTGATACGAGCAACCGGGTCGACCGCGGGGTACTGCCGGGAGACGGAGACATGTACAGCATATCGGCCAACGTCGGGCTTCCGCTCGGCGAGGAGGGATTTGTCAACCTGACCGGCGAGTTCGGCAACACGCTTCCAACCGACCGCAGCGTTCAGCGCAACGACGCAAACCGGCTCATTGCGTCTGGCAATACCCGTGTGCGCGAACCCGCGCAGATCTGGGGCTCGCCCGAAGTGTCCAACGAGATCAAGTTGTGGGTCAACGCAGGACATCCCATCAACGACCAGATGGAGACCTACGGCCACGGGAACTACGTGACCAAGCAGGTCGAAGGCGGGTTCTATTTCCGTAATCCGAACACCCGCAGCGGCGTGTACGGGACCACGAACGCCGATGACGAAGACATCCTCCTGGTCGGCGACTTGCTGGATGCGCAAGACGGCGTACTCGACGGATCGGCCGGCTGCCCCGAAGTCCGGGTCGAAAACGGCGTCGTGTCGGATCAGGCGGCCTGGAACGAGGTGCTCAACAATCCCAACTGCTTCACCTTCCAGAAGATACTGCCGGGGGGCTTCACCCCGCAGTTCGGCGCCAACGTCCTCGACGCCTCCGCTGTGGCGGGTGTGCGGGGAACCCGGGGTAATATGAACTGGGACGCGAGCGCAAGCTGGGGCAAGTCCAACATGGACTTCTACATGTACAATACGGTCAACTCTTCGCTGGGGCCCAATCAGCCCTGCAGCAACGAGGGCGCTTCTCCGCACGTTCCCGACCAGGAGTGTACGCCGTACTTCCATCCCGGGATATACGACCAGCAGGAGATAAACTTTAACCTGGATCTCTCTTATCCCCTGAGCGACAAGATCAACCTCGCGGGCGGCGGCGAGTGGCGTCAGGAGCGCTTCGAGATCGAACAGGGCGATGAGCCGTCCTGGGTCGAGGGCCCGCTCGCAACCCAGGGCTTCACGCCCGGATCGAACGGTTTCACGGGCTTTGGCCCCCTTACGGTCGGCGACTGGGCACGCAGCAATTTCGCCGGCTACGGGGATGTCGAATACCGGGATCTGGAGCTTGACCGGAACTTGAGCGTCGCGGGACGGATCGAGAATTTCTCGGACTTCGGCAGGACGATCAACGGGAAAGTCGCGGGGCGTATAGGGTTCACCGAGTCATTCGCCTTGCGCGCCAGTTTAAGCACGGGGTTCCGCGCGCCCACGCCGGGGCAGCAGAACGCGTTCAATATCTCGACGATCTACGATCCCGAGATCATGGACCTTACCAACAACGGTACGATTCCCTCGACCTCGTTGTTGGCCGAGCAGTATGGCGGCAGGCCGCTGGGGCCCGAGAAATCCGTTAACAAGGCGCTCGGCACGGTATTCGAAAAAGGTCCCTTTATTCTCTCGGCGGACTTTTTCCAGATCACTCTGACGGATCGTCTCACGACGAGCCAGAACTTCACACTCAGTCCGGCCGATGTGCAGCGTCTGCTGCAAGAGGGCATCATCCGGCCCGGCGGCGTGCTCGCGAGGTTCCGTTTCTTCATCAACGACTTCGAGACGCGCACGCGCGGCCTTGATGTCGTGGGTTCCTACCGGATGGAGGGTCAGGCGGGCGCCACCACCACGTTTAGCGCCGCCTGGAACTGGACTTCTACCAAGGTGACCGATTTCAACTCCAGCACCCTGAGCGATACCCGGATCCGGATTCTGCAGGAAGGGCTTCCCAACATACGCGGGAATGTGACGGTGAATCACGCTTTCGCGAACGAGAAAACGAGCGTCCTGGTGCGCGCCAGTTACTGGGGCGGCTATTACGACGGCGAGCAGCCCTATTACGAGTCCGATCCCGGCAATACGATCGACTATCCGGCTCGTACGCTTTTCGATGTCGAGGCCACCCATTCCTTCACGGACTACCTGGCGTTTACGCTCGGAGCCCAGAACGTGCTGAATACCTTCCCGGAGGAATATCCCGGCGCCGCAGCCGGCGTGGGTAATACCTACGGCCAGTTCACCCCGTTCGGCTTCAACGGAGCCTTCTACTACGCTCGCATCCGGTATAACTTCGACTGGGAGTAAGCCACGGCGAAGTACATCGCATCACCAAAAGGGGAGGGATTAGCTAATCCCTCCCCTTTTTTTCATGACGCCCTATGTCCGCAAAGCTCAGAAGCTGCGAGGGGTGCGCTGGCGAGGAATGACGAAGCAGTACGGCAGGCCCCGGCGCTGTTGCGCTCTTTCCCGTTCGGTTTCGCATATTCTTTGCGATCTATAATCCCCGCAAGGAGTAAAATACGTTTGGGTTTTTTGCGCTGATACTATTTCTAATGCGGACAAGCACTATGGCGAACGGTAAGATCGTTCAGATAATCGGACCTGTCGTGGACGCGGAATTTCCATCCGGCGATGTCCCCGAGATTCTTTCTGCGTTGACGATCGGACGGGATCAGGGAGACGATCTGGTCCTGGAAGTGCAGCAGCACCTCGGGGAAAATCGCGTTCGTACGATCGCCATGGATTCCACGGACGGGCTTACGCGTGGGACGGAGGTCGTGAATACGGGCCGTGCGATCGCCATGCCTGTCGGCGAAGAGATTCGTGGACGGCTGCTGAATGTCGTGGGGCGCGCCATCGATGGCTTCCCCCAACCTGAGGTGAGCGAGTGGCGCCCGATTCATCGGGAGGCGCCTGCCTTCGAGGAGCTTCAGACCAGCATCGAGATGCTGGAAACGGGCATCAAGGTGATCGATCTTATTCAGCCGGTGGCGCGGGGCGGCAAGGTGGGCTTGTTCGGCGGCGCCGGTGTGGGCAAGACGGTGCTCATCCAGGAACTCATCAACAATATCGCCAAGGCGCATGAGGGCCTTTCCGTCTTTGCCGGGGTCGGGGAACGCACCCGCGAGGGAAACGATCTGTTGCGCGAGATGCTTGAATCCGGCGTCATGAGTTACGGCGAGGAATTTCGCCAGACGATGGAAGAAGGGGGCTGGGATTTGAGCCAGGTGGATGACGAAGCGCTCCGGCAGTCCAACATTACGCTTGTTTTCGGGCAGATGAATGAACCGCCCGGCGCCCGTGCTCGCGTAGCCCTGGCCGGCCTGACCGTCGCGGAATATTTTCGCGATCTGGGCGGCCGGGACGTACTTCTCTTCGTGGACAACATTTTCCGCTTCACGCAAGCCGGTTCGGAGGTTTCGGCGTTGCTTGGTCGGATGCCGAGCGCAGTAGGGTACCAGCCGACGCTTGCCACCGAGATGGGCGAGCTGCAGGAGCGCATCACCTCGACCCGGGACGGCGCCATTACCTCTTTCCAGGCTATTTACGTTCCGGCGGACGACCTTACGGATCCCGCGCCGGCCACCACTTTTGCGCACCTCGACGCTACGACGGTGCTTTCCCGCCAGATTGCCTCGTTAGGGATTTATCCGGCTATCGACCCGCTGGATTCGACAAGCCGCATTCTGGATGCGCGCATCGTCGGCGAGGAACATTACCGGACGGCTCAGGAGGTGAAGGAACTCCTTCAACGGTACAAGGAATTGCAGGACATCATTGCCATTCTCGGCATGGACGAGTTGTCCGACGAAGACAAGCTTGTGGTGCAGCGGGCCCGCCGCGCCCAGCGATTCATGAGCCAGCCGTTTTTTGTGGCCCAGCAATTCACCGGCATTGAAGGCAAGTACGTCAAGGTGGAGGATTCGATTCGCGGGTTCCGGGCCATTCTGGAAGGAGAGATGGACCAATACCCCGAAAGCGCCTTCAATCTGAAGGGTTCCATCGAAGAGGTTGCGGAAGCCGGCGAGAAGATGCTCGCGGAGGAGACCGCATAGGCATGGACGCGTGCTCGCAAGCAACCGGGTTTTTCGGCGCTTCGTACAAGGTCCGGTCGCATGCGTCTGATCGTATAAGGTCTGATTGTATAATACCCCGTCCCTATGGCCCATCTTCAGGTTGAAATCGTTGCCCCGGACCGGCGCGTCTTTCAGGGAGAGGCGCGGGGGGTCCAGGCGCCTGGCCGGTTTGGTTCGTTCGAGGTGCTCTTCAATCATGCTCCCATGATCGCCGCGTTCGACATTGGCGCGATACGCGTTACGGCTTCCGACGGAGAGCAGGTCTTTTTTGCTTCGAGCGGGGGCTTTCTCGAGGTGATCGACAACCGGGTTACGGTACTCGCGGACACGGCTGAGCCGGTTTCCAAAATAGATACGCAACGGGCGAAAGCAGCCGAAGAACGAGCGTTGAGCCGGTTGCAATCGACTGGGGAAGATATTGACCGGCTTCGTGCCGGGCGAGCCCTCGAGCGGGCCCGCAACCGGCTACGCATGGCGATGGGGCGTATCGGCAGAACGGCTTCGGCATGATCCATGGCCACGCTGAGCGACCTCCCGACCCCCTGTCTGCTGATTGAGCGGTCTCGCCTTGCGGCGAATATTTCAGCGATGCAGGCCCGTGCCGACGCGCAGGGAGTGCGCTTGCGCCCCCACATCAAAACACACAAGTCCACGGTGCTGGCCCGCATGCAACAGCAGGCGGGTGCGCGCGGCATTACGGTGGCGACCGTAGGGGAAGCCGAGCACTTCGTGCGTGCCGGTTTCGACGATATACGCATCGCGTATCCTGTGATCGGGCGGGACCGGCTGGAACGCGTAGCCGATCTGTACGCCGATACACGTCTTTCTTTCTGTGTCGATACCCTCCCCGGCGTTCGAGCCGCCTCTGATTTTTTTGCGTCGCGCGGCGTCTCCGCCGAGGTATTGATCGAGGTAAACGTGGGTCAGAATCGTTGCGGCGTCGATCCGGAGGATGCACGTTCCGCAGCGCTTGCCCGCACGGTGGCTGAATCTCCCGGAATACGTCTTGCCGGTATCCTTACGCACGCCGGACAGGTCTACAAGGGGCCGCCGGAGGGGGTTTCGAAGGAAGAAGCTATCCGGATTGTTTCCCGGCACGAACGGGACGCCATGCTCCGATTTGCCGGGCGGCTCAGGGAGGCAGGGCTTGCCGAACCGGGCGCCTTCGAAATCAGCATCGGCTCGACGCCCACGATGCACGTGTTCGAGAACAGGGAGGAGGGGGGCTTCCGCATTACCGAAATACGTCCCGGAAACTATGTCCTCCACGACGCCATGCAGGTGGCTCTGGGCTCCGTGGCGTTAACCGATTGTGCGCTCACCGTACTGACGACTGTGGTCAGCCGCCATCGCACGGCATCGGGGAGGGAGCGGCTGTTTGCCGATGCAGGTTCGAAAACCGTCACCTCCGACCAGGGGGCAGGCACGGACGGTTATGGGCAGTTGCTGTACGACGGGCTTCGCATGGAGCGCCTGCCGCACGCCCGTATCGCCGCGCTTTCCGAAGAACATGCCTGGATCGATGTATCGGGCGGCTCTACCCTTGAAGTGGGAGACCGTATCCGGCTCGTGCCGAATCATGCCTGCGTATGCATGCATCTGCACGAAACCGCGTGGCTTGTCGATGGGGAGGAAGTGATCGATTCCCTGCCTGTCGATGCCCGCGCGCGCGTGCCGTAGTGTCCGGGCCGGATCCCTGCGATGGCGCAAGGATCCGGCCTTTTACACACTGCTGACTACCTGATGAACAGTATTTCCCGGTAGGTCGGTATCGGCCACAGTTCGTTCGGCACGACCCGCTCGAGTTTGTCGCACGCAAGACGTACGGCGTTCATCGCCGGAATGACCTGATCGCGCATGTGTACGGCGTGCGCATGCCCATCGTCGATATGGGTCATATTCGCAGCCTTCAACTGGTCGACCGCTCCACGCAGCTCGTCGATGAGAGCGCCTGTGGCGGCAGCCGTAGCCTGCGTGCCTCCGGAAGGAGCGCCGATCTGGTTGGCTTGCACAACGGTGTTCGTTAACTCACCGAAGTACTTCGCTGCTGCGGGGAGCACCATCGTTTCGGCTATGGCCTGCGTGGTTTCCGCTTCGATATTGACCGTGATGATGTACTGCTCGAGCCACGTTTCGTACCGGCTTTCGAGTTCCGTCTTCGAAAGGACATTGGTCTTCTCGAAAAGCGACACGTTTTTCTCGTCGAGCATTTTTTCGAGCGCATCGACGGTCGTACGCAGGTTCAGCAGACCGCGTTGTTCGGCTTCCGCATGCCATTCTTCCGTGTAGTTGTCTCCTTCGAAAAGGATGGGTTTCGTTTCCTGCGCGGATTCCTGAAGCACGCTGGCCACGGCGTCTTCGAAAGCCATCCCGTCGCCTATTTTGGCTTCCAGGCTCGTGGCCAGTTCGTCCAGCGTGTCCGCCATGATTACGTTGAGCACGGTGTTCGAAAACGAGATCGTCTGATTGGAGCCGACCGCGCGGAATTCGAACTTGTTTCCCGTGAAAGCGAACGGAGACGTACGATTACGGTCGCCCGAGTGGCGCGGCAGATGCGGAAGGACCGGGCTGCCAAGGCCAAGGAAACCGCCCTCTTTGTTCGACGTGGCGGAGCCTTCCGCGATCTGGTTGAAGATGCCGTACAGGGCCTCGCCGAGGAAAACGCTCAAAATGGCCGGAGGCGCTTCGTTTGCGCCCAGCCGGTGGTCGTTTCCGGCCGTCGCCACGGCGATTCGCAACACGTCCTGATGTTTGAACACCGCGCGGATCACGGCGGCGCAGAAGAACAGGAACCGCAGGTTCTGGGAAGGATCGTCTCCCGGATCGAGCAGGTTCAGGCCTGTATTCGTGGATATCGACCAGTTGTTGTGCTTGCCCGATCCGTTCAGTCCGTCGAACGGTTTCTCATGCAGCAGGCAGACGAGGCCGTACTTGCGGGCTATCTTCTGCAGCATGAGCATGATCAGGTGCTGGTGATCGGCGCCCACGTTCGAGTTTTCGAAAATCGGCGCGATTTCGTACTGGCTCGGGGCCACTTCGTTGTGGCGTGTTTTGACGGGCACTCCGAGGCGGTACAACTCCCGTTCCGTTTCGAGCATGCACGACAGAATCCGGTCTTCGATCGCTCCGAAATAATGATCGTCCAGCTCGTGCCCCTTCGGCGGTTTGGCGCCGATGAGCGTCCGCCCCGTGGTCACGAGGTCCGGCCGGCGGTAATAATATTCCTCGTCGATCAGGAAGTATTCCTGCTCGGAACCGACGGTGGAGTACACGTTCTGTACGCCCTCCACGCCGAAGAGCTCAAGAACGCGCCGGGCTGCGCCATCCAGCGCCGCTACGGAGCGAAGCAGGGGGATCTTGTAGTCCAGCGCCTCCCCGGTCCAGGAAGTGAACGCCGTGGGGATTGCCAGATAGGCCCCGTTTTTGTTCTCGATGAGGAACGCGGGCGAAGTGGGGTCCCATGCCGTATAGCCTCGGGCCTCGAAGGTGGCGCGCACGCCGCCGCTCGGGAAACTCGATGCATCCGGTTCCCCCTGGATCAGGTCACTCCCGGAGAACTCTGCAATGGCGCCTCCACCCTTGTTCGGGGTGATGAAACTGTCGTGCTTTTCGGCCGTCGAGCCGGTCAAGGGTTGGAACCAGTGCGTAAAGTGCGTTCCACCCCGCTCCTTGGCCCACTCTTTCATGGCCGTCGCTACGGTATCCGCAACCGTCGAATCGACCGGCTCATTGTTTTCGATGGTGGCGAGAAGCCGCTCGTAGATTTTCTTCGGAAGACGGCTTTTCATGGCTTCCAGACCAAACGTATTCTCCCCAAAGATTTTCTCGATATCTATGGGAAGAATCGGAGTCTTGATGTCAGGCACGAATTTGGTTGCGGCCTTTACGTTATAATCGTCAATCAACTTGGACATGGTGTGAAGCGTTTGGTGGTAACGTCAGGGGGTGTGATACAGGGTGGTGTCAGATGGTCGCCGGGTATCCGCAGCGCGACTTCGCGCTTGCGTGGGGCAAATGGGGTTATTGTTCCGTCAACTCGGTGGTAAACGGCTTGATTTTCCTCGTTTCCTTGAAGGTGCTCAGCACAATGCTCGTCGAGGTGCTGTGCACTCCGGGCAATGCCTGGATTTTCGACAGGATTTGTTCGAGGGTGGTCGTGTTGCGGGAGCGCACCTTCAGTATGTGAGATCCTTCCCCGGTAATCGAATGCACTTCCTGCACTTCCGGGAAAACAAGGACTTCATTCACGAAATTGTCGTAATTCGTGGATCCGTCCACGATTACGCGAATGAAGGAGGTGATGTCCATGTGAAATCGCTTCGGGGCGACCACGGCGTGATAGCCGGTGATCACTCCCCGTTCTTCGAGTTTGCGCATGCGATCGCTCACGGAGGGCACGGAAAGCCCTACGATTTCCGCGATGGCGTTGCGTTTCATCCGTCCGCTATCCTGTAGCAGTTCAAGGATGGTGACATCGATGTCGTCGATTCGGTGCATGACGTTGTTGGGGGGTAGGATTTTGGCAGCGATCCTTCCATGATCTTTGCTGTAAGTTTCGCACCAGTTTATTAACTAATTTAGGAAAAGATGCAAGAATGCATCCATAAAATTAGATTTTTAACCCATTTTTTGCATACAGGGCCGGATTTGCGTTCGTCGAGAGGTGACGGGTGATGATGGGTTCGCGTTGCATGCGAACATGCAGGGTATCCAAACGTACCCATGCGGGATATATAACGACTCGCTTTATGAGCAATTAGCCAGGGGAATGTCATGCACCGCAGAGATTTTGTCCGCCGCGCGGCGGCCGCAGGAGGACTTCTTGGAATGGGGGCTGCCGCTCCTGCAAAGGCGCTGGCGCCGATGATGGAGTTGGGACGTGGGCCCGGTAACCGGATCGGTGTATCCACCTATTCGTTCTGGCGTTTCGCAGGGGAGAGGGAGGACTACCCGATCGCTTCCTGTATCGAACAGGCCGCGGATATGGGTTTTGACGGGGTGGAGATCCTCCACGTCCAGATGGGTTCCGAGGAGAATGCCCATTTGCAGATGCTCAAGCGCAAGGCCATCGAGTTGGGATTGGACCTGATGGGGTTTTCGACCCATCAGGGATTTGTATCGCCGGATGCAGCGAGGCGCCAGGAAAATGTGGACAGGACAAAGCACCAGATCGATGTAGCTTCCGCATTGGGGATTCCCACCATGCGCATAAACACCGGGCGCTGGGGTACGAGCGAATCATTCAATGCATTGATGGCCAACCGGGGCATCGAACCGCCGCTCGAAGGATATACGGACGAGGAAGCCTTCGATTGGGTAATCGACGCCATCGGTTCCTGTATCGATCACGCTGCGGAGAAAGGGGTCGTCCTGGGGCTGGAGAATCATTGGGGCCTCGGGCGTACGCCCGAAGGAGTGCTCCGCATCGTTCAGGCCATTGACTCGCCCTGGCTTCAGGTCACCCTGGATACGGGCAACTTTCTGGAGGATCCTTACGATAAGCTGGCCATGCTGGCGCCGTACACCGTGCTCGTACAGGCCAAGACGTATTACGGCGGAGGCACATGGTATACGCTTGATCTGGACTACGACCGCATCGCGCAGATCATGCGCGACGCCGGTTTTCGGGGGTATGTCTCGCTGGAATTCGAGGGGAAGGAAGACCCTGGCGTAGCGATTCCGAAGAGTCTGGCGTTATTGCGCAATGCGTTCGGGGCGTAGCCGGATCGTAATGCGTCGTCGGGCAGTAGGATGCCGTGCAATCCTTGTCCGGGCCCGTAGCTCAGTGGTTAGAGCAGTGGACTCATAATCCATTGGTCGTAGGTTCGAACCCTACCGGGCCCACTTTTCAGCAACGCCGGGGCGAGGACCGTTCCGGCGTTTCCTATGGCGCCGCACACGCAAAGCTGTCCGCGTCGTCGGTATCGCCCTCTCCGTCGTAGACGGCGCGTTGCGGCCAGGGACACAGGGGGCGGCTCCGAACGACTTCCCGGTCGAAATTCCTTTTCAGCGCTACGATACGTTCGGGCGCCTTGCCCTCTTCCACCCAGTCCGTCAGCACCGTCAGCCAGTTCACTTCTGCAGGTCCGGGGCCGCCGCCACAGTGAAGGACGCCGGGCATCATGAAGAGGCGGAAATAATCGCGCACATCGGGATCGAGGCGCTCCGCTTCCTCGAAGTACCGGATACTGGCCAGGGCGCTTAGCGCAGCGTCGGACCAACCGTGCCACAGGACCAACTTGTGTCCTTTGCCGGCAAAGTCGCTCAGGTCCGGATCCGTGGCGTCCATGAACGCCGAGGCGTAGGAAGCGTCCTGCTCCCACGATGAGAAATCGTAGCCCGCGTAATCCCAGTCCGGGTCTGCGAAGACAAGGTACTTCGCGTAGTTCATTGCGAATGCCCATTGCAGGCTCGGCGCGGTTTCTCCCGAATCCCGGTACAAACCCTCGAATTTTCCGGTGATCCAGTTTATCCAGCCCGCTGGAGTTCCTTCTCCGCCAAAGGGGAAGCCCACGTACAACGGTCCCTCCTCGTTGACGGGCGGTGCATATACGGTCCGTAAGGCTTCCAGTTGCTCCCCGGTAAAGCAAAGCGATGCGCCTTCGTCCGCATCGCCTGTACATGTCGGCAGGGAGGCGATGTCGAACGGGCACATGCGAGGGTCTTCCATAACCCTGTCACGCACGCCGTCGAGCGCATCGCATTCGTCCAGCACGGCCTTTTCCAGAAAGTAGAGGTGGTCCGGCGACAGGGGCGGCGTCCCGGTCCGGGTAGGATCGGGATAGAGTTTCTGCATATTCTGGAAGTTTTCCGCCATAATGCCGGTCCAGTCGAAGGCCGGGGCGCCGGACGATATCCCGTCGAAATCTCCCGGATACCGCTGCGCTTCCATAAGAGCCTGCCCGCCGCCCCGCGAGCAACCGAGGAAGTACGAATAGTCGATGTCCGACCCGTAATGGGCGCGGATGATCGCTTTCGCCGTTTCCGCCGTGCGGTGCACAGCCAGATGCCCGAAGTTGATCTGGCGTTCCGGGTGGTGGAGCGCCCACGAGGCGTCCGTACCGCCTCCTTCATGCCCGGTATCGGTTCCCACTGTGGCGTATCCTGAATGCACCGACCACCGGGCCGCATTCTGAATGGAGCCCACAAAGCCTCCTCCGCCGCCCATCGCGAACCGTCCGTTCCAGGTCTCCGGCAGGAGGAGTTCAAAGCGAATCTCCCGGCCTATGACTCCTTCCACCCGGCAATGCGGCGCATCGCCCGTTTCATTGCCTTGTCCGCCGGGTTCTATGACCGCAGCCTCGACGATCCGTACGTCAGGAAGGCGCAGGGTGGCGAGATCGGAACACGTTTCCTGCGCGGTCGCGGAGCGGCCCCCGAACAGGAAGGCGGCGACAAGCAGCGCCGAAGAAAGAAAACGGAAATAGCCTCGACGGAGGGAATAGATTGGGGAAACGGATTTTGGGAAGGCGGACATGTGTGTGTGGAGCCTGGAGGGGGGTGGAATGGGTAATGGGTTCAGAATACGCGAATCAGGCCGTAAAGCGCTACCATCACGATGGAAACGACACTGATCCAGAACAGCGTGTCATAGGCACGCCCCGGCCTGAGCGCCTCGGGGAGATTGCGGTAGCGGAAATGCAGCACGGCGAAAACCACAAGCAGCAGGATGACCGTGGTGATGGCTCCGCCGATGGCGACCATGATGGCCGGGAGCTTGATGAGCAGGAAAAGCGCGGCCCAGACCAGAGGAATGATCCAGGCCAGCCATCCGATGGCGTTCCGGCGCGCCCTTGTTTCCTTGAAATCGAACCACCCTATTTGCCCGAAAGCGTCCGCGAACAGGCGCGTCCAGATGGCAAGTGCGCCGAACAACGTGGAAAAGAGCACCGTGAACGCACCCGCAAGGAAAAGCGCGCCTGCCCAGTCCCCGAGGCTCTGCGTATACATCCGCGAAAGCGTGCTCACCAGTTCCATGCCTTCGGGCAGAAGGCCCTGTCGATACAGGATCGCCGCACCCAGCAGATAGAACGCTGCGGTGGTGACCGTGTATACGATCATTGCCGCTATGGCATCCAGGTACAGGACGCGGATCCAGCCCTTTGCCCGCCGTATCCAGGCGGGGGTCGCTTCGTACGGGCCGGTATGCGCCGCGTACCCCTTCTCGATGAGCCAGTAATTGTAGGCCAGAATCTCGTCGCCGCCAACGCCCGTGATACCGAACGCGCCGATCGCAATGAGCACTACCTCGGGCGGGAGCTGAAAACCGAATCCCCCCAGAATATCCCCTGTGGAAAACCCGAACGGCGTGTACTGCACGGCGACGACGCAAAACACGGTCAGCAACGTGAACAGGCCGATCAGCACCAGGGAAAGTTTCTCGATAGGGGCATACCGGCCGTGCTGGATAATGATCGATACGGCTACGCTGGCCGCAAGACACCAGACCACCACCGGGACTTGCGGAAAAACGAGGGCCAGTACGAGCGCCGTGCCTCCGATTACGCCGCCGACCTGCATCGTCTTGAGCACCATCAGGGTAAGCCAGGTCCAGATGGTCCAGCTGGCCTTCCCGAACCGGGGGCCCGGCAGGCTGTTCAGCGCCTCCATCGTGGATTGGCCGGAATAGATGGCGTGCTTGCCGAACTCCACCTGAACAGCCACCTTCACGAGGCAGCTGACGAGGATGATCCAGAACATTACGAATCCGGCTTCGGCTCCCAGCCGCGTGGTCGCGATCAATTCGCCGGAGCCGACAATGGACGCCGACAGGATAAAGCCCGGCCCAAGATAACGAAGCCGCCCGGCGAAGGTGGCCGGCGGTTCTTTTACCTTATCCGGCGAGAACCGGTACGGATTGGTTTCCGGAGATGTGTTTGAATCTGTTTCGCGCGCCATACCGGGCAATATACCTTGTGCAGAGCAATAAACGGTGGGGGTTGGCGGAACGGACACGGATACTTATAATGATAGCATAAGATGATTTCTCCAGAACGTATCCTTCTCGTGCCGACACACACCCGAAAATAATCTCATGGAAGCCCACGCCACTTTCGACGTCACCGGATGGGACGCCTCGTCCTATGACCGCCCCGAAGAAGGCCCCGAATTGACCCGCGTGACCATTCGGAAAAAATTCCAGGGAGACCTCGATGGGGAAAGCACCGGCGAAGGGCTTTTTTGCGGACTGAGCGATCCGGAAGCGGGTGCGGGATATGTCGTTTCGGAAAAAGTGACGGGAACCCTTGCCGGACGAACCGGCACCTTCGTCCTGCAGCACGGAGGTATCATGGGACCGGGTGTGGCGCCTCATTCATTCGGGAATGTAGTGCCCGGATCGGGCACCGGCGAGTTGGCCGGTCTCGGCGGCAAAATGGAAATCAGCCGGACAGAGGACGGCGTACATACGCTGACCCTGCAGTGCTCTTTTGACAAGGACAACGCTTGAATTTGCCGACCCTGCTCTCGATCCGCGACTGACTCAGATGCCACCTGCCTCCATACCGTTTTATACCCACAACCATACTGTATCCCATGCGCTGCCTTTTCTATCTCTCCGCCCTGCTACTGCTGACCGTTCCCGGCGCCGGCGCCCAACATGCACATGATCTCGCCGAACGGCGCATCATTGAGTTTCCCGACGTGCCGGGGTACCATACGCTGACTTGCGACCTCCACACCCACACGGCGTTCTCCGACGGGAGTGTCTGGCCTGATATTCGTGTGCAGGAAGCGATACGCGACGGGCTCGATTGTCTTGCGATTACCGATCACATCGAATACCAGCCGCATATCGAAGACATTCCGCACCCGGATCGAAACCGGAGTTACGATCTGGCTGCGCAAGTGGCCGAAAGAATGGTGGAGGACGCGCAGGAACAGGCGGAAACCGAAGAAGCGGACGGAGAGGAAGCGGAAAACGAGCCCCTTCTCGTCCTGCGGGGAGCGGAAATCACGCGGTCCATGCCGCCGGGGCACTTGAACGCCGTCTTGCTGGAAGACGTCAATCCCGTTATGGTGGACGATGCTACGGAGGCAATCCGCGAGGCCAACCGGCAAGGAGCGTTCGTGTTCTGGAATCATCCAAGTTGGCCGGCGCAAAAGCCGGATGCGATCACAGAACTCACCGACATGCATCGCCAGCTTCTCGACGAGGGACTGTTCCATGGAATCGAAGTGGTCAACGAATTCTGGTATTCGGACAACGCACTCCAGATCGCCCTCGACCATAATCTCGCCATCCTTGGCACCTCCGACATTCATGGTCTGGTGGACTGGGAGTACGATGTGCCTGGAGGCGGCCACCGGCCCGTCACGCTCGTTTTTGCAGCGGATCGTTCTCTTGAGGGCATCGGAGAGGCCTTACGGATGCGCCGCACAGCGGTATGGTACAAGGACATCCTGATCGGCAGGCCGGAGCATGTGCAGCCGCTGATCGAGGCATCGCTCTCGGTAAAGACCGCGGAATACGAGGAGGGCACTTCCTTGCTCCACGTGGCCATCAAAAACATATCCGATGCGCCATTTACGCTGCGCAGCCGGTCGGAATACACCTTTGCCGCCGCGACGGACCTGATTGTCGTCAAGCCGCATGCCGTTACATGGTTGCATGTAAAAACCGGCGAACGGGGGTTTCGATACGAACTCGTTTTCGAGGTGCTCAATGTGGTTACGGCGCCCTCCACGCATCCCGAATGGACATTGACCATCGAGGTGGAAGAGATGCGGGAAAGCGAGGGGGAAGAGGAATAGAAAATCTGTCCAGTCAAACCGAACCGTCTCTGTTCGACGAGGTTCGAGGAAATCTTTAGCGGTCTATAAAATAGATCCGCCTATGCCAATACCCACGCTATGGCCTGATCTGTCGAGCCGGCGGGCAAAGTTCACGCGCAAGAAGCCCAGAATGCCGTCCAGCGAAACGGTTAGTTCGTGGTGCATTCCATCTGGAGAGAGATGCAGATCGGGTTGTTCGACGAGGGGGGAAGGAGATATCCAGGTTTGGGCAT
Source organism: Bacteroidetes bacterium SB0662_bin_6 (assembly GCA_009839485.1). Taxonomy (NCBI): domain Bacteria; kingdom Pseudomonadati; phylum Bacteroidota; species Bacteroidetes bacterium SB0662_bin_6. The sequence continues at coordinate 1,825 of VXPQ01000015.1, read as the reverse complement.
GGCCTCCGCCGACGATGATGCCGTAGCCCCGCCGCGCCAGGCCATGCAGGCCGAGCAATTCAAAGGGTATCGTTCGGAAATTCTGTTCCCAGAAGAATCCGACATACCGGTCTCCTTCGTACGGACGTCCGGCCAGCGTATGTAATGAGTTGGGCAAGCGCACGATCCCAATACTACCGTGTATCGCCCCGAAACGATGGATGGGGAGTTCTCCGAAGCGGGCGCCTCCTCTCAGGTCGATAGTGAGGGTGTTCGGCCGGGGACGCCGCGAGAAAAAGGTGTCGAAGTTTCCGGAGATATTGCCGCTAAGTCGTACATAGGCATCCTCCATGCCTTCCAGCTTGCCGTATTCGATCCCAAAAGAAGCGCCGCGCCTCATAAAACGGGGGAGGATGGAGTCTGTTATGTGGGAGAAAGAATAAGAGCCGGTCAGCGTAACCGAATGCAACCTGCGCTCGGAAACCGGTGGATTCGGTCGGGGAGCGCCCGGCTGGGCGAAAAGATCGTAGGCCGTGATTGCCTCGACCGGAGCAGGCATCTCGCGTGATGCGGAGAGCCCGATGCTGAAACGTTCCTTGCGGTACCTTCCGAACGCGCTTATGCGCTGGTTGTGGAAGTGGTCGTAATAATTCCCGATCCCGAAGAGACTGGATATGGTCGGTAGGGATATAACCTCCGAGTATCCGGTTTCGCCTCCCCAGCGGTTTTCGATCCCGTCAAAGTACGATACGCCGAGCGTCTTTCGTTTCTCGGGTCCCAGGCCGATGCTCCCCCTGATTCCATAGGTCCATGGTTGTCCGAGTTTGTGGTTCCAGCGTCCATGGCTCCACCTGCCGTGGCCCTCGAGATTCAGGCGCCCCCGTTCGATTTTCACGGCTGCCCCCGGAGCGAATCCTTCCGCGCGGTTGAAGCGGAACCGCGAGCGCAGGCCCGGTATGGGTTCGCTTATTCTCGCAAGGACGCCGGTTCTTTTTCCATCCCTGTTTTCGCTGTCGCCCATCCTGATGACTCGGCGCGCCAGAATACCTTTGGGCTCGAACGCTTTTTCGAGCGTCATGGTGCTGTCTAATCCGGCGTATGCTACCCGCTCCGGTTCTTCGAGCGGCACGGCAATGCCTGCACGGTCCAGCAGCGTGTCGGCGGCAATGGCTTCCTGATCTATGCCGAGGCGTTTCCCTTCGGCATAGAGGGAATCCGGCAGTGTTGCCTCTATCTCGTAATCGGTTATGCGGGAGAGTTGCTTCGCCTTGAATGTGGGAAAGTACAAGAGTGGACCAAAGGATACGTCCAACCCGAACTCGGCCCGATAATCGACCGGGAGCCATGCGCTTCCGTCAAAGGAATCATACTGCTGGTAGAGCGTCATGCCTCTGTGGCTAAACGGCCGAGGCAACAAAAAAGCTTCCCCCGGTTCGAGCGCGACCTCAAGCAGGGCGCATTCGTCGGCAAGGACCGATATTTCTCCGGCAAAGGCGGTGCTAAGCCGGCTTTTCGGCGCAACCGTAATGTCATATACAAGGCGGTCGTCCATGAGGCGTGTGCCCTGCAGAGAGAAGCGATATGTGTCGAGCGCGTCCGGGTGCGTTACGCCCATGAAATTGAATTCCAGCAGAGGAATATCGTCGTCATAGAGGTTGGCCATGAGCAGTATCCCTTCGAGGTCGCTCGTCAGGTCTGCGGAAAGGTTCGTGGTTTGCCGCCGCGATTTGATCAGTTCGCGCATCCCCTGCTCCTTGTCCCAGAAAACGTCGCTGAGCGTTTCGATGATGCCGACGATACCCGTGTCGTTCGCCACGGTGAAGCGGGTATAGGCTTCCGAGGCGTA
>VXPQ01000014.1 GCA_009839485.1 Bacteroidetes bacterium SB0662_bin_6 | reverse complement strand
ACCTCCACCGCCACCCGGCCCGCCGCCGGTTGTTCCGGTTCCTGTCTGGAGCGCATCGAATTGAACGCCGGCCGCATTCACACCAAAAACATAGGCGGTGCGCCGGTCGAAATAAGCATCCACAGCTACCAGAAACCAGTCTGCCCGATTGAAATCGTCCCGCCGCCCCAACGCCCTTTCAATAGCCCCCGGCTCCTCGTCATGGAGCAATGCTCCGACGTAGAGATTATTCGCCCCATACAAGACACGAACTTCCGTTTCCTGAAATGCCGGGGCGCCGTCCACAGGTTCGTATTGCCTGAAACCGGATACGGCGACGGCCCTTTGCCAGATTGCTTCGTCCAGTATGCCGTCGAGGGCAATCTCTTCTTCGACAAACAGGGCCTGCATGACGCCCTCGTTTTCCCGCTCCAACGGAGGCGACGGCGCACTCGTCTGGGCTGAAACCTCAAGGGCGGGCAGCAGAGCGCAGGCGGCGAACACGGCCGCAACGAATGCCGAAACATGTGGGAAAATCAGTACATCACGTTGCATGAAAACACAGTTTGAACGAAAAAAGCCTGATATACCCTTGTATATACCCTGTTAGATGCACAACCTTCCCGGGAAAAGCTACGGCAGGCACAGAATACACAAGAGTTAGACCCCAAACACCTGTTCCGTATTCCATGAGCGGCAAAAAACACATATCCAGCTGTGTTTGCGTTATATTTTATAATTGTATTTCCTGTATTTCCGGCTTTTATCCGCACCTTTCTTCTCTGATCCTTTCCGGCTACCCTCCATGCACTACAGGATGCGCTTCGCAAGCCGTGCAATGCTCGCGGCCCTCTTCTTTCTTCTGACCTTGCCCCTTGCGCTTCCCGCCACGGCGCAGCAAGCGGAACAGACGGGCGCCTACGCTGCCAATAACAGCACAGCCGATAGCGCTCCGATCAGCGCCCCGGCAATACGCGCGGTTAAGAGCAACAGCGACACCCTGCCCGTCCTCGACGGCAATGTACTGGGCGACCCAGCCTGGTCCGACATCGAACCTGCCACCGGATTTATCCAAATCACCCCGAACGAGGGACAACCGGCTTCAGAGCAGACCGCAGTCCGCATCCGGTACACCGAACAAACCCTGTACGTCGGGGTCGTGTGCTACGACCGCGACCCGTCGCAGATCATCGTGTCGGACAGCCGCCGGGATGCGGATCCTCAGGAGGCCGACAGTTTCAGTCTCATTCTGGACACGTACCGCGATCGCCAGAACGGATTTATTTTCGGGACAAATTCCGCCGGGGTCGAATACGATGCACAGGTAACGAATGAAGGCCAGAACAGCGGGCGGTTCTCCCAGGGCCCGCGCAACCAAAGCGGTTCGGGCGGCGGGTTGAACGTCAACTGGGATGGCGCATGGACAGTCCACACCGAAACGGGAGCGTACGGATGGAGCGCCGAATTCGCCATTCCGCTGCGCACATTGCGCTTTGCGACCGGAGAGAATCAGGCGTGGGGCATCAACTTCGAACGCCGCATCCGGCGCCGGAACGAAACCGCCTACTGGGCCCCGCTTCCCCGGCAATACACGCTCACGCGGGTTTCGCTGGCCGGGACGCTGGAAGGTTTGGACATCCAGGCGCCGCGCAATCTGCAAATCATCCCGTACGCGCTTGGACAAGGCGCCCGCACCACCGACTCCTCGGAGTTGCCAACCACCTCGGAATACTCAGACCCGGAAGGGGACATCGGCATAGACCTGAAGTACAGCGTAACCCCAAGCATGACGCTCGACGTCACGTACAACACCGATTTTGCGCAGGTCGAGGTGGACGAACAACAAATCAATCTGGACCGCTTCAATCTTTTCTTTCCGGAAAAACGGCCCTTCTTCCTGGAAAACGCCGGCGTGTTTTCGGTGGGGGCGCCGGGGCAGATCGACCTTTTCTTCAGCCGGCGCATCGGTATCGGCGCGGGCGGCGTAGCGGTACCCATTCTCGGCGGCGCCCGCCTCTCCGGCTCCATGGGCGACTACCGGATCGGGGTGCTCAACATGCAAACCCGGCAACTGGGCGGGGAGGAGATTCCGGGGAATAACTTCAGCGTGGCGCGCCTCAAGCGCGAGTTTCCGAACCGAACCTTCGCCGGCGTGATTGTTACCAACCGACAGGGTGTGGGCGATCTGGCGACCGAGAACGATTACAACCGCGTAATTGCGCTGGACGGCCAGCTCGGTATCGGACAGTACGCCTTCGTATCGGGTTTCGGGGCGTTGTCGGCAACGCCGGATATGTCGGGGAGAAACTATGCGTTCCAGACGGTGGCCAACTACAATTCCGAAGCCTGGATGCTGAACGCAGGCTATACCGAAGTAGCCGACAACTTCAACCCGGAACTCGGTTTCATGCAACGGACATCCGCCTACCGGCGTTTTAGCGGCCTCGTTTTTTACCGGTTTCGTCCCGATTACCTCCGTTTTCACGAATTGCGCCCGCACGTCAGCTACTATGGTTATTGGGGCTTCGACAGAGTGTATGAAACAGGTTTTCTGCACATCGACAACCACTGGGAATGGGAAAACGGCTGGGAAATTCACACAGGCATCAACTTCACCACCGAAGGCGTCCGGAATGCTTTTCAAATCAGTGAGGGCGTGTGGGTACCGAGAAAATCGTACCATCACCGGGAAGCCATGATCGTCGGCATCACGGACGAGAGCCTTCCGCTCAGCCTGAGTACCCGGGTTATTGCGGGAGGATTTTTCGGGGGCGATCGCGTTACGATCCTGTCCACCATCCGCGCACGGGCCGGGGATGCATTCAACACGGAGATCGGCCTGAGTCAAAACTGGGTGGACCTGCCGGGCGGCAAATTCACCGCGAATCTCGTGCGTACCCGGCTTTCGTATTCCTTTACCCCGCGCATCTACCTGCAAACGCTGATTCAGTACAACAGCGCAGCAGAACTCTGGTCCATGAATCTGCGGTTCGGGTGGCTTCAGTCAGCGGGCACGGGCCTGTTCATCGTCTTCAACCATACGTCCGACTATGACCTGGACAGGGAATTCGGCGCCTTCGACCCGGAATTCACAGACCAGGCGATCATTATAAAATACTCGCGGCTGCTGAACGTGCTGCGGTGAGATAAAGGCGATATAAAAATGCCGGGGGCGCAACAGAGCGCCCCCGGCATTACGATAACACAAACTACGAACGCCTGTGTGAGCTACTTATCCCACCAGATGCGCGTAGTGAACTCGTCCGGACCCTGGCGGGATACGGCGGCTGAATAATTCTCCGGATTTGCCACGGCTTCCGCTTCCCGGTAACGCAAACGCCGGGGAATGGTGCCCCCGGTCACATTGCCGGGATATACCACAGGGGTCAATTCCGGATACCCGGTCCGCCTCCAGTTGGCATACCCCTCATATTCGTTCAACAGCGTCGCCGCCCAGATCTGTTCGTTGATTTGCCGCATGCCGGAGCCCCCATCGTAGGGATTGGCCGCAAGGTATGCATCGATATCCGCGTCGGAAATGGCCGCTTCCGCGCCGTACATGGACAGGTACTGCATGGCGGCGCGCACGCCGTTGGCGTAATGGGTCGCCGGATCCCCGCCATGCCAGCCCCGAACCGCCGCCTCGGCCTTGAGCAATTCCACCTCGGCATAGGTCATAAAGAACATGGGGTCGTCCCACCCCTGAATAACCGGGTTGGGCTGCATATACACATCCATGCCGCACGGGCTGGCGCCGCCGTCGCAGGAAACCCAGCTGGGATCGTTCTCGATGCCGTTCACCGGATCCGATGAGCCTGCGGCCTTGCCGTTGGGCATGCCCACCGGATCGGCGCCTGCGACAGGAATGGTGCCGTACACTTCGAGACGCGGATCGCCATACGCCACCATCCAGTCCACGAAGAATTTGGACAGTCTCGGCGAACGATCGGCCAGGAACACCTGTCCGTTTCCGTTTCGCCATCCGGATGGATCGTTATGCGGCACATAGGCAATATCGTCGTTGCTTTCCATGGTGCCGCCCGAAATGGCTTTGCTTACCCAACTCTGGGCGGCTCCGGGATCTACCTTGACCAGCCGCATCCCCAGTCGAAGCATGAGCGAATTGGCCAACTTGCGCCATTGGTCCACATTCCCCTGGTACATGAGGTCGCCATTCCCGTACGTGGGACCGCCCGGATTAAGCCCCGCAGCGGCAGCCTCCAGCTTCGCCAGCATGTCGGCGTATATTTCGCTCTGGGGATCGTACTTCGGCTGCGTAATGTCTTCGATAAAGCCCTTGCCCGCTTCGGAGTACGGAACGTCGCCGTACAGATCGGTCAGCCGGTGGTACATGATCACCCGCACAATCTGGGTGATGTGATGCATATTGGCCTGTTCAGGATCTTCACCGGTCTGCAACAGCAAATCCTCGACGTTCCTGGCGATGTTGGGATAATACCGGTCCCACATTGCCGCGGAATACGAACCGATATAGGTATACTTATCGCCTGCCCAATAGCCGGGTAAGGTGGCGAAGTGCTGAATCATTACCGAACTGTAGATCAGGTTCGTCCGCCAGTTTTCGTAGCGCTCGCCGCTGATCCTGAGCTGGATGTTCGTCAGTTTGAAGTTCGGATCAATCTGACTGGCTTGCGTCGGGTTCACGTTCATCTCCTCGAACCCGCTATCGCACGAGGCCAAAACCAGCAGGCAAGGAATCAGCAAGATGCCCGAAAAGAACTTCTTAGGGTTGGTCATGAATCTATTCTGGTATAGCGTGATCGGATAGCTTGGATACAGCCTCACGTTATTACAGCCTCACATTGACATTGAAGCCAATGCTGCGCGTCTGCGGAACGCCGGAGTGCTCCAGGCCGATGCCTTGGTGCGTGTTGTTGAAAATGGACTCCGGATCGAGGTTATCCACGTTGCTGTAAAGCAGCCAAAGGTTGCGGGCTACCAACGAGACCGTAGCAACCTTGATCGGCGTGTTGACGAGCAACCGCGCAGGCAAGCGATAACCCAGGCTCAACTCGCGGAGTTTGACGAAACTGGCGTCGTATACGAATTCCTCCCCGATGGTGCCGCCCCCAATGCGGGCCCAGTAGGTCTGGGGACTTACCCGGACGGTGTTCGTATTGCCATCGGCGTCCACGCCTTCGCCCACGATGAAGCCTTCCTCGCGGCCCTGGATCGTGTTCTTGTGCAAACCGTTTGCGTAACCGGCGCTATTGGTGACCGAGAAAATATCGCCTCCAAAGCGCATATCGATCAGCATGCCAAGGCGCAGCCCTCTCCAGCGCAGCGTATTGCTAACGCCTCCGAGCAGGTTGGGCGTGCCATTGCCGAGCACGCACAGATCGGACGTTCGCATGGGCAGCCCGTCGGCGTCGTGTACGATGGCGCCCGTGGCGTCGCAATCGGAGGCGTCAGGGCCGGACGGCACGTTCTGACGCAGGTACTTGCGGCCCTTGATGGAACCGTACGGCTCACCCACATCCGCCGTCACGAAGTTGCCGCGATGGCGGCTTTCCCCAAGCACGAGCGACGTCTGCCCTTCGATCAAGTCCACCACCTCGTTGGTGTTGCGCGAAAGGTTCACGTCCAGATCCCAGCGCCAGTCCCCCGTGCGATACGGCGTCGTGGTGAGCAACAGTTCCACGCCGCTGTTCTTGATCTCGCCGGCGTTGATACGCTGGCTTCCGAAACCGGAGGCGCTCGATATGGTCGTCGAAAGAATCTGGTCGATCGCGGACTGGGTATAGTACGTAAAGTCCACTCCCAGACGGTTGTCCATGAAGCGAATATCGAACCCGCCCTCGATACCTACGGTGGAGGAGGGCTTGAGAGTGGCCAGCGGAATCTGGCCCTGGGCGATCGCGCCGCGCGGCTGTCCAAGATGGCTTCCCGACAAACCGTAGGTCAACGCCAACTGATACGGATTGGTGTCGCCCCCGACTTCCGCCCAGGATGCTCTCAGCTTACCGAAACTGATCCAGTCCGGCAGATCCAGCGCATCCGAAAACACGAAACTCCCGCTGATGGACGGATAGAAATACGAGTTGTTGTCGATGGGCAGCGTGCTGGACCAGTCGTTTCGGGCCGTGGCCGTCAGGAAGAGGTAGTCGCTGTAGGAAAACTCTGCCGATCCGTACAGCGAATTGATCTGCTTCTCGTTAAAGCCGTACCCGTGGGAGCGCGTGTTCTGGTTGGTTACCGCTTCGAGGCCCGGCACGTTGAATCCGCCCCCTCCGCTGAGGGTCAGGTTCTCCCGGTTCCGGTACAGGATATTGCCGCCGACCGTCGCCACCAGTCCGATGTTTCCGGGAAGAGAACGGTCGATATTGAAAAGAAAATCGGTGTTGATCTCCGTGATGCGGAATTCCTGCTCGTTTTGACCACCCAACGGGCTGAAGGCCGTGCCCCATGGCGTAATGCCCGTACGGCGCGTGGCGTAGGTATCGCCGCCAAAGCGACCCGTCAGCGAAATCCAGTCCGCAAACTTGTAGGTCAGGGAGGCGAAACCAATGATCCGGCGATCTTCATCCGACGAAGTGAACTGGTGAGCCGCCCAGTAGGGATTTTGCTGGTAGATGTTGTCGAACAGCCCGCGATGCAGCTCGCTGCCGTCCACATCCGTTCCGGGATCCGTGCACGCTTCGTCCTCGGGCGGGCATTCCATCGTGGTTACGTCCACATTCGGCGCAAGTTGATACACCGAATAATTCGCGTTGCCCGGCGAATCGCTCAACCGCGGTCGGTTTTTTACATACTCGCGCACGAAGTTGAGTTTCGCGTCCGCGCTCAGTCGAGCGCCGAATTGCGACCCGCCACGCATGGAAAACGAGGTACGGGACAGCCCTGAATTGGGGCTAACGCCCTGGTTTTGCAAATGCGAGAATCCGAGACGCAGCGAACTGGTCTCGGTCGCCGTCGTAAGCGCAAGGCTGTTCGTGGTGGTAAGGCCCGTGTTATAAAAACTGTTGATGGCGTCGGCTGCCCGGCTGTACGGCTGATTGCTGCCGTCCCAGCTGACTACGCTGGAGCCGTCCAGCCGCGGACCCCAGGCCCGATCGACCGTGGCCAACGCTTCGTCCACGGAACCCGGCTTCTCCCCCGTCCATCTTCCCTCGCCCGTTTCACTCATGTTCCCCTGGCCATACTGATTTTGCCAGTCCGTGTTAACGAGCACCGACTCGAAGGTGGTGTTGCTGGAAAACTCGACCCCGAGGCCGAGACCGGGCGTTGCGCGTTTGGTCGTGATCAAAACAACCCCGTTCTTGGCGCGCGAACCGTACAGCGCAGCGGCGGAAGGCCCCTTGAGCACCGATATATTCTCGATGTCGTCCGGGTTAATGGAGCCGATGCCGTCGCCGCCATCCGAGCCGCCCCACATCCCGGCGGACCCGAGCGTGGAATTGTCGATGGGCACGCCGTCGACTACATACAGGGGCTGACTGTCTTCGCCCAACGACGACACGCCCCGGATAATCACCCTGCTCGATCCCGCGGGACCGCTTGCCGGTTTGGAAACGAGCACGCCGGATACCTTCCCGGCCAGCGCGTTCGCGACATTGTTCTCCCGCACTTGCCGCAACTCCTCGCCGGAAACCTGGCTCACGGCATATCCGAGCGCGCGCTCCTGCCGCTCGATGCCGAAGGCGGTAACTACCACCTCCTCAAGCAATTCGATGTCCTCGGCAAGTTGCACCGTCAGATCGACTTGTCCGTTCACCGGCACCGTCTGGGTAACGTACCCCACGAAAGAAAAGACCAGCGAGGCATTCGCATTGGACACCGTTATTCCGAACGTACCGTCTACGTCGCTGACGGCGCCGTTCAGGGTGCCCTCTTCAAGAATGTTCACGCCAGGCAGCGGCGCGCCGTCTTCGGCATCCAGCACAATGCCGTTCACGGTATGGACCTGTGCATTCGCCGTATGGACCCCCGGAAGCAAAAGCCCGGCGGATAGCAAAACGCATAGTACTGACCAGGTTCGGAAAGCATAGGTAACTTTCATGGCGAGAATGGATATCGTAGGTAAGGAGGTTACAACCGGATAAGCAGGACCAACAGACGCGATCTGGAAAACCGGAAAAGGCTCCTGTTGATACAAGGCTATAAGTAACACTTTCCCACAGAAAAATCAACTACCCTTGCACTCATTTCTCTCTAAAGTTGAATTTCTTTTTATGTTATCGTTATCAGCGAACGGCAGGCACCGGATCGGACACGAACACCTCCAAGGCCGCGTCATTCTGCGCAACAACCACAAGCGGATCCGTTGCGGTGATGACGCGAACCATGTCACGCACCACCCCGGGCGTTAAAAAACCGCTCCGGGACGCTGGAACGCTTTCCCAGGTCATCGCTCCGCGATTCAATAAAAGAAGCCCGCGCCCCCCATTGTAACGCCCCCATTGCACCCGCGCCTCGAAAGCATTTCCGGCAAGAAGCATATCCATTTGTCCATCGCCGTCCGCATCTTCGAAAAGGATGGCATGCACCGGGGCAAACTGCGCTTCAAGAGGCAATTCCCGAACCTGGAACCGGCCTTCCCCGGTGTTCTCGAAGATGCTGCTTGAAAAGCGGGACGCCTCCAGCGTGACCACGGGCTCCACCTCGGAAAAAACATCCTCCAGTGTGGCGCGGGCATACGAGGCATAGTCAGGGAATTGCCGGGCAAGCAACGGAATCTCCTCCAGCAATTCGTCTCGCCAGGGGACGGGATGCCTTTGCTCGCCGATGTAATATCCCATGACGAATTCGGAATGCCCGTCGCCGCCGAAATCCGCGGAATACACCGCGGCGGGTTGGTCCGGACCGGCCTGCATCTGCGCATTCAACCCTCTGTTGCCGGCAACCAGATCGATATCGCCATCGCCGTCCAGATCTTTCGCACTCAGGACATTCCACCAGCCTGCCGTACCGGCGAGACCTGTTTCGGAAACGGGTATCTCAGCCCATTCTCCGGTGTACCGGAATGCCCGGATCGGCATCCATTCTCCCGCCAGAAGCAGTTCGGCGCGCTGATCTCCATCTATATCCGTCCACAGCGCGTCGGTCACCATCCCCGGCGCCTGCAACCCTTCCGGCGTGACGTCCACGAACGTTCCTCCCGTATTCTCCAGGAGATAACTTGGCGGAGCAAGCGGGTAGCGGCCCGGAAACGCCCGCCCGCCTGCAAAAAGGTCGAGATCGCCATCCGCATCGAAATCGTGCGCCGCTACTGTACCTCCGCTGGTGTGTAAATCGGGCAAGGCTTGTTCGTCATAGACGTACCCGCCCGCGCCGTCATTGACGTACAGGCGATCCTGATAAACCGACATATCCTCCGCTTCGAACGATCCGCCGCTGACCACATACAGGTCCTGGTCGCCGTCGCCGTCCGCATCCAGAAAGAGCGCGTCCGTATCCTCATAGCCGCTATGCGCTTCGAAAGCCGCGCCCGGACTCCGGCGAAACGATCCGTCGGGGCGCTGAAAAAAGAGCGCACCGGACTGGCCTCGCGCCCCGCCTGCGAATACATCCTCCAGACCGTCCCCGTCCGCATCGCCGGCCGCCAATGCAGGCCCCTGGCGCGACAACATATGCGGGAGCAGGCGCTCGCGCTCGAAATCGACGAACGGATTCTCTTCATGGACGAACTGAAGTCCGCGGGCGTCCGGCGCTTCCATGAAGAATGGAGGGACCTGCAAGGCTTTCTGTGCATCCGGCGCCTCGAAATCGGCGTCCCGGCGATGCAGCGTCACCGTTTGATTCGCCGGCACGCCCTGCATCCGCTGGCGCGCGCCGTCCGGCCAGATCACCTCGAGATCAACCTGCTCCAATGCGCCCAGACCGAAAAAAAACACCGGCTCCACGGACGACAAATACCCCCGCACCGGGTTCATTTCCCGGTAAAAACGCTGTCCTTCCCCCGTTGCCGCGACCACAGCGCCGATCCCGAACCGGTTGCCTTCCGGGCCTTCAAGGCGAACCTTCAAATAATGCCCCGCGGCAAGACGGTCCGCATCGTTGCGATAAACAAAGGCTTCCGCATTGATGTTGTTGACCGCAAGGTCGAGATCCCCATCGCCGTCCAGATCGGCGTACGCCGCGCCGTTCGACAAGGTACCCTCGCCCATGCCCCAGTCCCGCGTCTTGTCCGCAAAGGCGATCCCCGATTCGTTTCGATAGATATAGTTACTCAACAGGGTGGAAGGCATTTGCCGAACCATTTCCAGCGAAGACAAGGCTTCCCCCCGGGCACTCGCCTCCGTGTATGCATTCACCAGCGTGACCCGAAGAAAATCGAGATCCGTGTAGTCGCGCATATAGCCATTCGTGACGAAAAGGTCGTTACGGCCATCGAGATCGAAATCGGCCAGCAACGCCGCCCAACTCCAGTCGGTATTCGAAACGCCCGCGATTTGTCCGATTTCCGCAAAAGTCCCGTCTCCCCTGTTCAGATGCAGCATATTGCGCATATACTGCTCGTGAAACCCCTTATTCCGAAAGTCTTCGTAAAACACATGATCTTCCGGCCCCTTCAGCACTTTCTGCCGGAAATGATCTTCGGCCAGCATATCCAGCGTCACGATATCGGGCAACGCATCGTTGTTTATATCGGCAATGTCGGCGCCCATGGACGAGTAGGACGTATGCGTCAGAAACGAGCGTACGGATTCGGTAAAGGTCCCGTCCCCGTTGTTCACGTACAGGTAATCATCCTCGATATAGTCGTTGGAAACGTAAAGATCGGGCCAGGCGTCCCGGTTCACATCGCTAACGATCACGCTGAGCCCAAACCCAAGGGGATTGCCGATGATGCCCGCCGCTTCGCTCACGTCCGTAAAAGATCCGCCGTCGTTCCGGTACAGTTTGTCGCCGGCAAGGGAGTCGCGGCTACTCCGCATATACTCCACATCGAAGCGGCTCAAACGCCGGATCGAATGATTCAGCAGATACAAGTCCAGGTCGCCATCCCGGTCGTAATCGAACAGGGCCGCGTGGTTCGAATACGCAGGATCGTCCAGGCCGTATTCCGCCGCTCGTTCGGTAAACGTCCCGTCCCCGTTGTTGACGTACAACGCGTTCCGGCGGCGATCCGTGCTCACCCGGCCCGATTTGCACACATAGATGTCCAGATGTCCATCCCCATTGACATCCCCCATCGTCACGCCGGTCGTCCAGCCGGATTCGCTTGCAAGACCCGCCTGCTCCGTGACGTCTTCGAACACCAGATCCCCCCGGTTGAGATACAGACGATCCTGATCGATGTTGGCGGAAAAATACAGATCGGGCAGGCCATCGCCATTCACGTCGCCAGCGGCCACACCCGCCCCATTGTAGAAGTATTCGTACTCCAGCACATTGAACCCTTCTCGCTCTTCGATCCTGTTCGTGAAGGCGATGCCCGTTTCGGCGGCGGACAATCGCGCAAAGAGCGGAGCAGCGACCTCTTCGTCCACAGGGCCGCCGCATGCACTAACCAGGCACAAAAGAAATGAAAGCGGAACAATGCCCTTCATGCGGAGCGCAGCCGTGGACCGGATCGTAAAATCGCAGCCGCGAACAGGGACCTTGGGGTGCGCATTCGAACAAAACATCGGGCCCGGGATATCCTGCAAACTCGCGGTCAACCGCACGTTTATGTTTTGAGAGAAGGCGCGCCCCAAGGTCCTCGCCCATGCGGATTTAATCAGAGGTTCCTTAAGACACAAACGTATTGCAGCGTATCCGGTTGCAATGCGACCCCGGTAGAGCGTAGCGCCGCGAGCGCTATATACCCCCACAATTCACACACAAAAAACGCCGGGTGAAGTATCTTATAGACTTGTTTTTTTGCCCGGATTCTTCCAAACCTTCCTTGTTCCGATCCCGTCATGAGTGACGTACTTACCGCCCGCACCGCCGAAATTCTCGGCGAAGAAGCCGCCCATCTGCTCGACCACGAGTGCACCACTATCCCCAAAGAGCATTTGCATCTGCCGGGACCTGACTTCGTGGACCGCGCATGGCTGGGTTCGGACCGCAAGCCGCGCGTGCTCGGCGCCATGCAGCAGCTTTTCAACACGGGGCGGCTCGGCGGCACGGGATACCTGTCGATTCTTCCGGTGGACCAGGGGATCGAGCACGGCGCCGGCGCATCGTTCGCCAAAAACCCGGCCTATTTCGATCCCGGGAACATTGTCGAACTCGCTATCGAGGGCGGATGCAATGCGGTGGCTTCGACGTTCGGCGTCCTGGGAGCCGTGGCGCGCAAATACGCACACAAGATTCCGTTCATCCTCAAATTCAACCACAACGAACTGCTCACCTACCCGAACACGTACGACCAGATTCTCTTCGCACAGATTGAGGATGCGTACGAAATGGGTTGTGTAGGCGTGGGCGCCACGGTGTATTTCGGCTCGGCCGATTCCAACCGGCAGCTTCAGGAAGTCTCGGAGGCCTTCTCTGCAGCGCATGAACTCGGGATGACGACCATTCTGTGGTGTTATGTCCGGAATTCCGCCTTCAACCAGAACGGCGTGAATCATGAATCCAGCGCCGACCTGACGGGACAGGCCAACCACCTCGGCGTAACCATCGAAGCCGATATCATCAAGCAGAAGCAGCCGGAGCAGAACGGGGGGCTGAAAGCGATGAATATGGGTGCATCGAGTTACGGTAAGCTGGATGAGCGCATGTTCACCGAACTCTCGAGCGACCATCCCATCGACCTGACGCGGTACCAGGTGGCGAACTGCTACATGGGGCGGTGCGGCCTGATCAACTCGGGCGGCGGTTCTGGTAAAAACGACTTGCAGCAAGCCGTACGGACCGCGGTCATCAACAAGCGCGCCGGCGGCATGGGGTTGATTTCCGGACGCAAGGCCTTCCAGAAACCATTGCATGAAGGCGTCGAGATTCTGAACGCCATCCAGGATGTATATCTTGACGAGGACGTAACGATCGCATAGGCCGCCGAAAACCACCGAAGCGGTTCCGGCAGCACGTTCCCGATATTCTTCCGATCTCATGACCAGGCGCCCAAACGCCTCGTTCCTTCCCCGGTTCACGGCAGGATCTGCCGTCCTGCCGGCTATTGCTGTTGCTGTCTTTATCGGGGCATGCGGCGGCCCGGACCTTCCGGAACCGGATTCCGAAACGTATCGCGAGACCGTCTCCGCCTTCTATACGGGGCTGGCGGCCATTGAATCGGGGATCGACCGGCAAGGTGAGGAAAAACTGCTGGAGGTAACGGAACTGGCGCCGGGAGAACCCGCCGCATGGGTCAATCTCGCACTGCTCGCGATGCGCCGGAACGAATATGCGCTTGCCTCGGAGTACCTCAGGGAAGCGCAAAGCCTCGCACCGGAGAACAGCGTCATATATCTTCTGCTCGGTCTGTTCGAAAAAAGTCAGGGCAACGTCACGGAAACCGCTCTCCACCTGCGGGAAGCCGTGGCGCTGGATTCGACGAATGCCAAGGCGTTGTATGCGCTGGCCGAACACCTGACGGATACCGGGAGCGACGAGGCGACGGCCTTGCTGGATGTGCTCCTGAAGGTGTACCCGGATAATGTGGCGGCCCTGCTCCGCCGCGCCGGTGCGGCAGCGGCTTCCGGCGACGCCGATGCATTACGGAACACGCTGGCGCATATCGAAACCCTGTCCGCGTCCTGGCCGGAAGAAGCCCTCGAACAACTGGCCGGCGCCAGGGCAGCGGGTTCCGATCCGGACGCGCCCGACTTCGCCGCAGCCACCACCCATATCGCTTTTCTGCGGAATGTGCTCCTGCGGGTTTCCTCGTACCGCCAGGACCTGCGGGCCATCCAGACGCCTGCCGAACAGGTAGGCGATCTCGTGACCGGCTTCCTTCGATTGTCGGCCCCGCCCCCCGCTATCGCCCCCCGCGACGAGCAGCTGACATTCACGCAGCAGGCGCTGTATGCCGAGGGTGGTCCCTGGCGCAGCATGGCTGTTTTCTCGCCGGCGGCAGGCCTCGATGGAAACACCGACGACATCGAAACGAATGTGCCCGGCATTGCGCTGGCCATTGCCAACGACCACACGGTGCACCTTCCAAACGACCAGGTGCTCGATTTTCCCGGAGGGGGCGCAGCGCCCGGACCGCATGGCATTGCCGGCATCGATTACGACTACGACTTTACCATGGACCTCGCACTGGCCGGAGCAGGCGGTTTACGCATTTTCCGGCAGGACAGCACAGGGACATTTGCGGAAACGACCTCGCAATCAGGGTTGCCTGCGACTATCCTTGACGCCTCATTGGCCGGCGTCTGGGCTGCCGACCTCGATCTCGAGGGCGACGTCGATCTGGTGCTCGCCCGCAACGAAGGCGCCAGCCTTGCCCTGCGAAACAATGGCGACGGGACGTTCGCACCCCTGGATCTTTTTGGGGACGTCGAAGCGTTGCGGAGCTTTGCCTGGGGAGATTTCGACGGGGACGGAGACCCGGACGCCGCGTTGGTGGACGCAAACGGAACGTTGCATCTTTTCGCCAACCGCCGCAGTGGGCTTTTCGAGCGGCAATCCTCAGAAACGGAACCCCTCCTCGCCCTTGAAGCAGCGGACCTGAACGGCGACGCTACCGTTGATCTTGCAGTGCTGCAAACGGATGGAACGATTCTGCAGCTTGCGACCACCGGAGAAGATGCAAGCGCCGTATGGTCTTCGGAAGAAATCGCTCGCTGGGAAGACATGCCTGCCGGCATTGCCCCCGGCGCCGGACAGCTTTTCACCGTGGACCTCGACAACAACGGCGGACTGGACCTCGTCGCGGCCACCCCTGCGGGCGCCCGCATCTGGCTGCGAGACGCGGACGAATCAAACGGCGGGCACCGGGGCGGAATCCTCCACCCGACGGATCACGCCATCCCTGCACACCTCTTTGCCGTCGCGGACCTGTCCGCAAACGGGCGGCTCGATCTGTTGGGATTTTCCGAAGAGGGACAGCCTGTACGGCTCGAGAACGAGGGAAGCATGCCCTACCACTGGAAACAGATGCATCTGCGCGCCGCCGAAGCAGTGGGCGACCAGCGCATCAATTCGTTCGGGATCGGGGGCGAGGTGGAAATCCGGGCCGGTTTGTCTTTCCAGAAGCAGGTCATTCAGGGTCCCGTCGTGCATTTCGGACTGGGTACGCATGCCGTCGCGGACGTGGCCCGTATCGTGTGGCCCAACGGCAGCGTACAGGCCGAGTTCGATCTGCTTTCCGGGGAAGTCGTACTCGCGCAGCAGCGGCTCAAGGGCTCCTGTCCGTGGCTTTTTGCATGGAACGGGGAGCGCATCGACTTCGTCACCGATTTCATCTGGCGTTCGCCGCTGGGGCTCAAGATCAACGCCCAGGAAACGGCGGGCGTCATGACCACCGAGGACTGGGTCAGGATACGCGGCGATCAGCTGGCGCCCCGCCCCGGCGAGAACGGAGCGCCCCCCTGGTACGACGTGCGCATCACCGCGGAACTGTGGGAAACGCATTTCTTCGATCATGTTTCGCTTCTGGTCGTCGATCATCCCGACGATACCGAGGTCTACATAGACGAGCGGTTCGCCTTCCCTCCCCCTGAAATGAAGGTGCACGTAACCGCAAAACCCCATCCGGTCACACAGGCATGGGACGATCTGGGCAATGACGTGACCGACCTGCTCCATGCGGAGGACGGGCGGTACCTCGCCACGTTCGGACACGGGCAGTACCAGGGCGTCACGCGGGATCACTATGTGGAACTGACGCTTGAAAACATTCCGGAAGATGCATCGCAGCAGGGGCCGATCTGGCTCGTGGGCTCCGGCTGGATTTATCCTACGGACAGTTCGATCAATGTAGCGCTCGGACAAGGATCGCATGTCCCCCCGCAGGGCCTGCGCCTGGAAGCCTTCGACGGAAACGGCGGCTGGCGAATCATCCATCCCAACCTTGGCTTCCCCGCCGGCAAGACCAAAACGGTCCTCATAGACATCACGGACGTTTTTTCGGACGGGCATGAAGCCAGTGCGCCGAATACTCCCGACAGTGTTCGCCTGCGCCTGCATACGAATCTCGAAATTTACTGGGACGCCTTTGCATGGGCCGTCGGCCGGCCCGATGCCGAGACCATGACCCGGCGTTTGGCCCCTGATGCGGCAGACCTGCGCTACCGGGGCTTTTCGGAAACGTACGAAGCGGATATCTTCTCGCCGGAACTGCCCGTCTACGACGAATTGGCCGCAACGGGTCAGGTCTGGCGGGATCTCGTCGGGTATCACACGCGGTTCGGCGATGTGCGCGAACTGCTCGCAGAAGTGGATGACCGGTACGTGATCATGAATGCGGCCGACGAAATGGCTTTCCGGTTCGAGGCCCCGCCGCCTCCGCCGGAAGGATGGACACGCGATTTCGTACTCATCGGGGACGGGTGGGTGAAGGACGGCGACTACAACACGGGCTTCTCAAAAACCGTGCTGCCGCTCCCCTCCCATGACGACGCGGCCTACGCCACGCCTCCGGGAAGGCTCGAAGACGATCCTGTGTATCGCCGCTTCCCGGACGACTGGGCAAACTATCACACCCGGTACGTCACACCGGAACGCTTCCACGAAGCGATGCGGGTGGAATAAGTCCGGTGGGATTGGGGCTATCCGGTTCCGGAAAAACGCCGTCACATCGCGCGGCCTGCGGGATACTCATCCTGTCCATTCCCTATCGCCGTATTCTTTTGCCGACCTGCGCCGCAACCTGTATTTTAGGCCGCATGAAACCACTGCGTACGTTTGCGGCGGCGCTTCTTATCGGAGCACTGCCTTCCCTGGTGATGCCCGGACCTGTCAGAGCGCAGGATCCGCCCCGCTTCGCCCTGCAAGACGGCGACCGCGTCGTGCTCGCGGGCGACGGCCTCATCGAACATGCCCAGCATTTCGGTTATATCGAGGCCGCGCTCACAGTGCGGCGGCCCGGCCTGACCTTCCGTAACGTCGGCTGGAGCGGCGACACCGTTTCCGGCGAGGCGCGGGACCACTACACCCATCCCCCTACAGGGTTCGACCACCTTGTGGAACAACTGACCGCCCCGCAGCCCACCTTGGCTGTGCTGGCGTACGGCGGCACGCTGGCCTTCGAAAACGACGACGCCCTGTCCGAAGCGGTCGACGGGTATCATACGCTCCTCGATACACTGGCCACCCGGGGCATACGCTGCGTACTCGTCTCTCCCATCCCGCATGACGAGCATATGTCGCCCAACCCGAACGTAGCAGTGCTGAACGAACAGCTTGCCGCCGTACGGGACGCCTTCAGAGAGATCGCTTCCGTACGGGAGTGCGGATGGGTCGATCTCTTCGACGCGATGGCGGAGGAATACGAGCACGCGGCGCAGCAAGGCGGCAGCCTCACCGGGAACGGCATGCGGCTGAACGAAGCCGGGTACCGGATGCTGACCCGCCGCCTCATCAAGGCGATGGAACCGCTGCATCCAGACCTTTCCGCCGATCTTGCGCTGGACATCGACTCCGGGGAAGTGACTGGCGGAACATCCTACGGAAGCAGCGAACAAGAAACCGGTGTCTATGCGATCGTCCCAAACCGCCTGCCTTACTCCTGGGAGGCCCGGAACGTAGTCGTCACGGGGCTGTCAAGGGGAACGTACCGCCTGACGGCGGGAGGACAGACCCCGGCCGTCGGCCCGGCCCGCGCATGGCAGGAAGGCATCGCCGTACACTATCCCGCAGAAACCGAACAACTGGCCGCCCTGCGCCGCGCCATCGTCGACAAGAACCGGTTGTATTTCCGCCAGTACCGCCCGCAGAACGAGACCTACCTCGTGGGATTTCGCCAATACGAACAGGGACAGAACGCTCCGGAACTCACCGAACTGGACCCGATCATTCACGAAAAGGAAAACGAGATCGGCAGGCTGCGCATGGCGCGCCCGCTCGTTTTCACGCTGACCCGCGAGTAACATGCGACGATTTCTTCTGGCCGCGGCCGGCCTTGTGATCGCTCCCTCGCTGGCTGCACAGCCCAACCTGACCAATATCCCGGATCCCGATCCTGCCGCCCAGATGGCTGCGCTGCACGTAGCGGAGGGATTCGAAATCAATCTCTTCGCCTCCGATCCCATGATCGACCCGCCTATCCAGATGGCGTGGGACGAACGGGGGAGATTGTTCGTGGCGACCAGCGCATCCTACCCGCAGCCCGTCCCGGGGCAAGCGGCCAACGACAAGATATTCATCCTGGAAGACACGGACGGCGACGGGCAGGCGGACCGCTCCATCCTGTTCGCCGACAGCCTGCTCACTCCCACGGGCGTGCTTCCCGGCGACGGCGGCGTATATGTGGCCAATTCCACGGAAATCCTGCACCTGCGCGACACGGACGGCGACGGACGGGCCGACCGCCGGCGCGTGGTGCTTTCGGGATTCGGCGCGGACGACACCCACCATATCATCCACCGCTTTTTGTGGGGGCCCGACGGGCTGTTTTATCTGAATCAGTCTGTCTATATATACAGCCACATCGAAACGCCCTGGGGCGTGCGCCGCCTCAGGCAGGGCGGCATCTGGCAATTCGAACCCTCCACCCTGAAACTGAATGTACTGGCGCGCGGCATGTGGAACTCGTGGGGATACGATTTCGACCGGTGGGGACAATCGTTCGCGACCGACGGCGCCGGCGGCGAGGGGGTGTATTTCATCTTTCCCCACGCGGCTTATCGGCCCGCCTACGGGGCCGAGCGCACACTCACAGGCCTGAATCCCCAGCAGCCCAAATTGTCGGGGCTGGCATTCCTCTCCGGAAGACATTTCCCCGACTCCCTGAGCGGCCAACTCATCACCAGCGACTTCCGTGCCAACCGGGTCAAACGCTTTGCGCTGACGGAGGACGGCAGCGGCTTTCTCTCCGAAGAGCAGGAGGACCTGATCTGGACGGATCACGTGGCGTTCCGGCCTGTGGACGTCAATGTGGGACCGGACGGGGCCCTGTATCTCGCCGACTGGTACAACCCGATCATCCAGCACGGCGAGGTGGATTTCCGGGATCCGCGGCGCGATCACAAGCATGGACGAATCTGGCGCATCACCGCCAAGGAGCGGCCGCCGCTGGAAGTGCCGGCCCTGTACAATGCATCGGTAGAAGACCTGCTGGCGGCGCTCCGCGCGCCGGAAGACTGGACGCGGCGGCAGGCCAAACGCCTCCTTCGCGAACGCGGCGCCGAAGTGGTCAAACCGGCGCTGGACGCGCATGTGCGCCGGATCGAACGCAATGCGCCGGGCGCCGCCCATGAACTGGTGGAAATACTCTGGACATACCAGGCCATCGGGGACATGGATCCGGACCTGCTCCGCGAAACGCTTGAGCTGAAGGATCACCGGGCACGAGCCGCCGCCGTGCGCGTACTGGGGCATTTTCAGGATCAGATCCCCGACACGGATGCATTGCTGGCCACATTGATCGAAGACGAACACCCCCGCGTGCGCAGGGAGGCCGTGCATGTACTGGGCGAACGGGGTATGGTCGGCGGCGCCGAAGCCGGAGCCCGCGCCGCACCCGTAGCGCTGCGGGTCCTTGACCGCCCCATGGACGATTTTCTGGATTACGCCTTGTGGCACGCTATCCGGAGGCTGGAACCGCACTGGATGCCGCGTTTCCAGGAAGACAGCACCTTTCTCAGTGCAGACCTGCGGCACATCGCGTTCGCCTTGCAGGCGGCGGAGGCGCCGGAAGCGGCGGCGCGCCTTGCGGAGCATTATGCGAATGGGGACATCCCCGAAGACATGACCGCAAGCGCGCTGGAAGCCCTTGCGGAGCGTGGAGCAACCGGAGAAATGGAAACGATTCTCGAGCTTGCGGTCCGCGAAGAAATACGCGGAGAAAATGGCGCGGTCGAGCACCTCGACGCGCTGCTGACCGCCTCGG
The DNA here is from genome assembly GCA_009839485.1 of Bacteroidetes bacterium SB0662_bin_6. Lineage (NCBI taxonomy): Bacteria > Pseudomonadati > Bacteroidota > Bacteroidetes bacterium SB0662_bin_6. The sequence goes on along the minus strand of VXPQ01000014.1, from coordinate 88,859 downwards.
AGGACGAGAATCGCCGTCCCGCCGACGTAACCGACCGGCTACGGATACTGCTCGCACACGAAGACCAGGAAATCCGTACGCGGGCGGCCCGCCTTGCCGGGGCATGGGGCGAAACGACGCTCATATCCTCCCTGCAAGACCTCGTGGAAGAAGAGGACGAAGCCGTGCAGGAAGCGGGACTGGAAGGCCTCGCCGCATTGCGGGACAGTACCAGTATCGCCTGGCTCGTGGCGCTCGTCGAAGATCCGGATCGCCCGCAGGCGTTGCGTCTCGAAGCAGCACGGCTCCTGCCTGCCGCCGATATCGATAAAGCCGCTTCGGTCGCCGTCTCTTTTTTGAATGCGGCGACGGACGATACAGACCCCTGGCCACTCTTCAATGCGTTCCTGATGCAGGAAGGAGGCCGCGACGCCCTGACGGAAGCCTTGAACGAAGATACGGGCGGGACAACGATTCCGGCGGCCTTTGCGCAGGAAGGATTGGACCGCATCCGGGGACGCAACAACAGCTACGCACCGCTCCGGGAGGCTTTTCGGGCCTCGGGGGCTGTCTCCACTGCACCCCGGGTTGATCCGGACCTGGGCGGCTGGGCGTTACAACGCCTCCATTACGATGTGAAAGGAAAAGGCGACCCTGCCCGAGGCGAAGCGCTCTACGGGCGGCTTCAGTGCGCCAGTTGCCATGTTATTGGCGGAGCCGGCGGGCTCGCGGGCCCGGATCTGTCGGATATCGGCGTGACGGCCCCCATCGACTACCTCACCGAATCCCTGCTGAGACCGGAGGATGCCGTCAAGGACGGGTATACCCTCGTGCGCATCGTATATACGGACGGCGGGATCATGATAGGAAACCTTGTCGGCGAAACGGATGCGGAAGTGCTTGTCCGCGACGCCGCGGGCAGCGTGGAGCGCATTCCGAAAAGCCGTATCCGGACGCAGGAAATCATTCCGGGATCGCTCATGCCGGCGGGGCTTACCGCATCGCTCGACTACGACGAATTCGTGGACCTGGTGGCCTTTCTGTCTGCACTGGGCGAAGAGGGACCGTACCGGGCGCCTGCATCGCCGGAAGACGAACAGACGGTCCGGCGCTGGCGCGTGCTGCAACCCTCCGACGAGGCCGCCGAAGGAATGCGGCAAACGGACGCCTCGTTCGCCGTAACCGCGCAAGGCGTGGCGTGGATGCCCATGCACAGTACAGTGGCCGGGAACTTGCCCCTCGCGGAACTACCTGAAGTGGGCGGATACAGTGTGGCTTACTTCGAGGTGGATGTCGAAACGTCCGGCCCGCTTGCATTGGCCGTGCATCTCCCAAACGACAGGCCGGAGGGACTATCGGCCTGGGTAGACGAACAGGCAGCGTTCCTCAGCGAAGGACGGATCGAATTCGTCGGCGAGTCGGGACGGCGCCGCATTACGCTTGCCATGGATCGCGCGCAACATGCGGAAGGCGCTCTGCACGTGAAACTGCTTACGGGCTCCGGAAGCGCAGAGGCATCCTTGGTAAAGGAATGGTAGGGAATGAAGTTATGTTCGGGCCGACAGGGTGTCTATAGAATAATCGCGGCAAAAAATTGCTTTTTTATCCCTTGCCCCTGAACAAGCCCGCTCGATGCTCGTAACTTATTACGCAAGAGCAAAACGGGAAGTCGGGGGATAATTCCATGGCCCATACGATGGAGTATCAGGAACTGCTGAAGCGCTTCGATATATTCGAAACCCGCTTCGATATATTCGAAACCCGCTTTGATAAACTTGAAACCCGTTTCGACACATTCGAAGCCCGGTATGCTACCAAAGAATTTGTCCGGGCAGAGATCGCCGAAGTCCGGGTAGAGGTCGCCGGAATCCGCACGGAAATCAAATCGGTCGAGAACCGACTGCTGAACCGGGTCTCTGTCGGCGCCATTTTGATCATAGCCGCCATCATAGGCGGATATTTCGTGTAAGGGTATCAAGGGAAATGCCCGCCGCGGCTTTTCTGCCTGAAATTATAGAACCAAAGACGGTAAGCCTGCGAAATCCATGACTCCGCCGGTTTCTATATATGAGATGTTCTCGCACATTCTCGTTGCCGCTGGTTTCATAACAACGACCGGCTCCATCGTGGCGGGTGGCGTTCTTCTTGGGCTGCTTGCATGGTTTGCCAGGAATGCGATCGACAATCAGGATACGCCGCGACGTTTGAGCGTTGTTGAACAGGATATGAGAGAGATAAAGCGCGATCTCTCAGACATAAATGCCAACGTCAAGGTTTTACTTGAGCGCACTCCTCCGCTTCCCGGGCAAACTATCGCTGGCAAAAAATCCACCCGATCAGAGTAATGAACCGGGTTTCCTGCGGCGCCATTTTGATTATCGCCGCCATCATAGGCGGATATTTCGTGTAAGGGTATCAAAAAAACAGCAAGAATGCAGCACGTAAAAAGGCCCTTCCCCGCAAGAGGAAGGGCCTTTCTTTATCCTTGCGAACAAGGATTAGATGATGGCGGGGTTGCGCATCACTTGATAAGCACCATCTGCTTCACCTGCCGGAAATCGGGAGTCTCCAGCGAGTAGAAATAGACGCCGCTTGCCGGCTGCGCCCCGGACGCCGTGCGTCCATCCCACTGCACCCGATACCTTCCGGGTTGCTGCACCGTCCCATTCACCAGCGTCGTGACGACGCGCCCCAGGCTGTCGAAGACGCGCACGGTAACCGTAGCGGCCTCCATGACCTCATACTCGATGGTGGTGGAGGGGTTGAACGGATTCGGGTAGTTCTGGTGCAGTACGAACCGGTCGGGCAGTTCGAATGGTTCGTCTTCCGTACCCACCGGCTCCATTCCGGTAGCCTCCAGCACGACGATTATCGGTTGGCCCGGATTGCTGGCGTACAGGTTCGTCAGCACGATCTCGTTGTGGCCGTCGCCGTCGAGATCGTCGGAAATGCGAAGCGGATAATAGCGTTCGACAAGTCCTCCTTCATCCGCCGAGTTGACCATCTCGGTCCAAGTGTAGCTCGTCGAGTCGGCGGGGCTTCCGGAACCGTTGTACTCGATGCGCATGACGGTCTCGGATGTACCGCTTGTGGCCACCACATCGAAATTACCGTCGCCGTCAATGTCGCCGATATCTCCTCCTCTCGCTCGAGACGTAGGATCATAGACGCCCACTTCCATGAAGCTGGCTCCCGTGATCGTGGACACGTCGTCCACATTATCCAGATAGTACAGCCGCCCGTTCGTCATGGGCGCGAGCAGTTCCATCCGTCCGTCGCCGTCCGCATCGTGGAACAGCAACTTGTTGGAATTGAACGAGCCTGGATCGTTCCGGTCGTCCGCCGAGTTGATTTCCGCTTCGAGCCGGTACGCATCGGCGCCGGTCGCCTCAACGATGGCCCACGAGAAATTGTCCCAGGTGTTGACCCAGATTTCCATGGCGCCGTCGTTGTCGAAGTCGATCGCATCTACATCGTAAACGCTCCCTCCTCCCAGCACCTGATTGCCGAGTTCGAACTCGATCGTGAAGGTGGCGAAACCGTCAATGCCCGCGTTCGGCGAAATGATGACCAGTTCACGATTGCCGCCCGTTCGGGACGTCGTGGCCAGTTCCTGCGCCCCGTCCCCGTCGAAATCGCCGATGACAAAGCCGGAAGGACGGAAATCCGCCGAACCGTCCCGCTCGTAGCCGTATTTCACGGTCGGCTCGTCAGGAAACGTCTTGTCGGCGTTCTGTTCGAAGATGAGCAGGTCGTCCGCCGCGTCGTTGATGGTCGGCACGCCGAAATAAATCTCATACAGGCCGTCCTCGTCAATGTCGCCATACGCAACGGGGGGCAGCGAATTGGAGGGTTCGTGCGTGAAGTGCCACACGTACTCGTAGTTGTCGTTGCCTGCGTTTTCATACAGGACCACGTCGAGCATGCCCGGATCCGGACCCTGGGGCGCCAGGGTTTCGTCGGTCGTGAACAGGATTTCCTTGTTGCCGTCTCCGTCGAAATCCATGCCTGTCAGCACGCTGCGGGCGCCGAAACCCTGCGTGGCGTCATCCTGATCCGGATAATGATCGAAGATATCCGGGTGATCGCGAGGATCCAGTGTCCAGGCTACCCGTACGTCGGGCGTGGTATTGATCTGAATGGACGACTTGCGCACGAATTTTTGCACGGAGGGGGGTATTTCGTTGAACTGGCATATATACGCCGTATTCCCGTCCGGGGAGAAAGCAATACCTCTGGGGCGCCCGTCCTTCCAATCCGGTTTGGTGTCTTCCCATTTGATGCTGTCGAGTGCCGTGGGAATCATGTCCACGGCAAGATCATCGATATCGAACGCGTAATGGGTTTGTATCGACCAGGACGTTGCGACAGAGTCACCGTTCGCATCTACGTAGGTGTTCGCCGGATCGTTTGGCGAACCGGCCCCCACCCACAGATTTCCAGCCGGATCGAAGCCGAACGACTCCGCGGAAACCCCCGGAATCACTGTGCCTAAGGAATCATACGCCGAAAACTCGTCGGGACGAGCGTATTCGGTGACTCCCCTGTTCGTATAACCCGCCCAGAAGATGCGGTGCCCGTCCGGAGAAACCGCAAAGTCACGCGAAAAACCCGGAGCGGCATCTACCGCATTGCCCACAATGGACAAATCGTCCGGATTCAGCATGATGATGGGCTGGGCAGGACATACAGCAGCCACGAAGATATTGTCGTTACTTGCGGCAGCCTCGGCGAGCGAACAAAAATCTTCAAAACGATTTTTGGCAAGCGCTACGCCCGTTTTGTAGTCCAGCTTGTACAGTGTTTTCCACTGGGATACAAGAATATTCCCATCCATATCCGTGGAAATGCCGCGTCCGCTTTTGCCCTCCCAGGCACTCCCGGTCCAGAAACCGCCCAGCGTATCGTCAATGGCCCCATCGCCTGAGGACACGAACTTGATGGGCGACAAGTCGGACACCGTGCCGTCCGCATTGAACACGTAAATGACACGAGTCGGTTGCCAGGCATTGTCCATCTGGGGAACCTGCACGCTGTCCTTGGCGCCGAACGGCTGTACCCAGATCTTTCCGTCCGGGTCCACAGCGACACCATGCACGCTGCTCCACTGAAGCGGATTTCCGTCGGCGTCTTCCGGACCCGCAGAAGATACGATGCCGTCGTAAGTCCATTGCCCGAAAGCCGTTGCCGGAACAAGCAGGACCACAAAAAGAGATAGTAGAAGTCGTTTCATCGTGAAAGGTGTGTAGGTGACTGAGGATGCTCTATGTAAAAAGTACAATTTGCTGTAATTACGTCGCAAGGCAGACAAGAAACCCCTCTGCCCGCATAATTGCAAACGCATACAGGTATTTACTGCATATAGCAAGGGAATTTTTATTCCGCCGCTTCCCGGCGCGTATTGATCCGGAGCAGACCCGGAGGCGTCGTATCCGTTCTTCCCTGCACCATATACAGGTTGGGAGAAGCGCCCCATGCGAACGCGGTCGCCGCCGGCATAAACAAGCCCGGATATAACACGTCCGCCTGGCCGTTCGGGGCTACCAGTAGCACGGGTTCCGCCGCGTTCGTACCGACGAACAGATCGCCGTTCGCAGCAAAGGCGAGCGCGAGCGCTTCCGCGCCGGTTTCTCCGGTCACATCGAAGTACAGTTCGGCTTCGCCGGCGCGCCCTCCGGAGACAGGCCAGCGCCATATTCCGCTGGCGTTATCCCGCGTGGCGGCCGCGTACAGATACCCTTCGAAGAAACGCAGGGCGCGCACGTTCGCCTCGAAAGGAAACGCTTCCACCGACTTGTCCGCGGCGATGCGGTAGATGTGGGCGTTGTTGCCGCCGGCCCACAGGTTGTTTTCCGGATCGAACGTAATCGCCGAGAGCCTGACGGAGTTGTCCGGAATCACGCCCCAGACCTCCTGTCTTCCTCCTTCCACGAATCGAAACACTGCGCGCACCGAGCGCACCGTGTACAGCATATCATCCGCACCGTACGCCATGCCCGTCCATATAAAGGTCGATTCGACGAACGGGCTGCGGGAACCGTCTGGCGCCATACGCAGCACTCCTACGGAGCGGTTGTCGGAATTCATGGACACGTACAGGTTGCCCGCAGGATCGGAAGCAATGGAAAACGGTTCCTCGAAGCCGGCGATATCGCCGAACGGCTCGACCGCGGCTTCGAGCCGGTAGGCAATGCCATTGCTGTAATTTTCCGCGCCCAGTACCGCCACCCGGACCTCGATGTCGGCGCCGGGCGTCGCGGGCGCCTTCACCTGAAGGCGCGTGGCCGAAGCCTCCAGCACCTCGCCGCGCACCTCGTTGAAATACACCAGGTTGTCCGAAGCCTGCGCCGAGAAGTTGCTGCCGTCGATCGTTACGACATCCACTCCGGCAAGCGCAAAGCCTTCGGGAGAGATGGAGGTAATGGCGGGATCAGGCGCCGAAGCCCTGTCCGGGTCGTACAGGCTGGGGGCAGGCCCGGAATCGCACCCCGCAATGACAGCGCCCAGAAGAAGAACCGCGATCCATGCATACAGTCGCCCGGCCGGTATGCATGGTATGCAAACCGGTTTTCTGCCAGAACGGTTGCTAGGGCGTGGCGCCGCGGATCCCGGGTTCATGGCACGCAGAGCGTTAGATGGACAACGAAAGGGAGATTCGGTGCACGGTGGAAAAAATATCGAAGGTGGTGGCGGAGTAATCCGCCGCGAAACCGCCGTTTCCGAACAAGCGCTGTACCCCGACACCGAGCGTGACGCCCTGTACATCCGTCGGAAATATGTATCCGGCCCGCAAGGAGAACGTTTGCAGGAACGAATATTCGCCGCCCACCTTGATCTGTTCGGAAAAATCACGCGGGTTGGACGCATCGAGAGAGATGCGCAGCGCATGCATTTTTCGGTTCCGCGCGCCGACCACGTCCCCTGTTCCCGCCCCGGTCAGCAAGTCCATGACATCCATCGAGACACCGATAGCAAGCGTAAGGGGCAGCTGAAAACTCTCCTCCTCGTACGATATTTCCTCCGAGAAATTTCGGGCGTTGACGGCAAAATTCAGACTGCGAAATCCGGTTTTGTACAGTACGCCGAAATCGAAAGCGTACACGCTGGCGCTATTATCGGAGCGAACGTATTCGTTTCCCCCGGCCGTAGCGTAGCCGGTAATGCTTTCGGCCAGATTCTCGGCAGCGTATTTGATCTGGCCGCCCACGGAGAAGCGATCACTCAAGGGCCGCGCGTACCCTAAGCCGAAAACCCAGGACGTGGGATTGAACGTACCGATGTCGAGAAATCCCTGGTCGTTATCGAACCGGATCGTTTCTTCGAGGTCTCCAAAATCGACACTCATAAAGGAAAAACCGAACACGCCCAGGCGCCCCCCACCGGGCCGGAGAGACAGGCTCCCGGCGTAATACTCGATCCCGGCAATCCACTCGGTGGTCGCCATCGATACGCTAACGAACGAACGCTGCCACGCCATGCCGGCCGGATTGTAGAACAGGTTCTGCCCATCGCCTTCCATCGCCGTCATGGCGTCGCCGAGGGCGGCGGCCCTCGGGCTGGGCGAAAAGCTGAGGAATTTCATGCCGGTCTGGGCAATTTTATCCTGCTGGGCGTGCGCACAGGGCGCGAACGCCGAAAAGACGAGCATGCAGCATCCGATAGCGATGAGTACCGATCCTTTCATGGCGTCGTGGCCTCTCTAACGGATGATGACGAACTTTTTGATCGCCCGCTCGCCCGTTTCCGTGTCGGTTATGACCGCGATATACAGTCCGGTGGCAACGATCTGACGGGACGCAGTGGTGTGATCCCAGAATTCGTCCCCGCTGCCGTCGGTGTGCTCGATGCGATCGACGAATTCCCCGAGCGTAGTGAATATTTCTATGATGCACTGCCCGGGAATGTTAAAGAAGGCCAGCTTATCGGTCTGGTCCGGGAATCGTACATCGGGCGAGGAAGCGATGTTGAACGGATTCGGTACAATCCGTATGTCGGACAACATTTCCCCGGCCGGACGTTTGAGCCGCGTGGGCGTGTAGGTCTGGGAAAAATAGCGGCTGCTCCGCAGCGGACCGGAGGGCGTAAGCCCGCTCGTATCGCCGGATTGGCTCACTCCCACGATGTAGTAATAGTAATCGATGCCCCGTATGGGGGTCGTGTCATCGAAAGAAGTGTCGCCGCTTCCGGCCGTGTGGATGAGCGTGTACGTGCTGTCGAAGCGCCCCCGGGCCCGGTAAATTTCCCAGCTTTCCGGCAGGGGTTCCGAAGCGTAAGGCTGCCAGGAAAGCGAAATACGGTCACCCCCGCCGTTTACTTCGAATTGAGCAGGAGGCGCCGGCGGACGCGGAATCGCATAGCCCGAGTTAAAATTGGCCTGCGCTCGCCGGAACATCTGAAAGAGCGAATCCCGGCTGGTGAAAACCCATTCGTTTTTCGTCATGGAATGGACGGAGCCGTCCACTTCGTAGGAAATCGCCAGATCGTCGTTGGCGCCCGATTCGTTGTAGGCCCGTCCGATGGCGATGTTGGCCTCCCGGCTGAGGCCCGCCGCCCCTTCCGCGATAACGATACGGACGCTTTCGCCGGGCCCCAGCGTATAGGGGCCGTATCCGTTCGCATTGGAAAATCCGCCGGGCGTCCCCAGAGAAGGATCAGCGGTGGGACTCAGAAACCCGTCCATACCGGAAGGCTCCACCACATCGGCATGGCGCGGAGACCGGTGCCCACTTGTAATGACGCCGTATTCCACCTCCATTTTCGCCGGATTGAACGCGTCGTTCTGCGACGTGTAGGGATCGTCCGAACCGACCCAGGTGGTCGTGGTCGGCTGGCTGGTATCGTCCGACGGATCGGAGGGCGACGTGTCCGCATGCAGCGTAACCACGCCAACGAACTGGGAAGCACCCAGACGTCCGAGCGTGTCAGTCGGCGCAATGTTCACCGCCGGCAAGGCCTGGGGCAGAATCGGGCCGCCCAGGTTATCATACGCCGTAAAGGCAGGAAATTTGCCGTGCCACACAAACTGCGCCCGGAAATCTTCCTCGGGTGGGTCGGGCTTTACGCCGTCGCCGCGCGTATCCAGCATGGCGTTCAGACCCCAACCGGTGCCGTTACCGATCACGTAGCGGGTTTCCTTCGCTACGGACAAGCGCCACTGGTAAAAGAAATACACCCCTTCAAGCGTCTGGTTAGGCAATTCGATGTCGGGGTCGCCGTCCGTATTCCCCGTATTCGTGAAGGTATATTCGAACACATGATAATTGTCGTGATATTCCTGGCTGAACTGCATGATTTTGCGTTCCATCGTAATGCCGAGAAGCGTGTTCGCCTCGTTCACGATCATCACATCGGGGAGCTGCTCCGGATCCACATTGTCGTTGGCCATTTCCGCTTCCGGTATGGAAAGGGCCCCATCCACGAACACCGCCGGAGGATCCCGGCGGCTTATCATTTCGAAACGCAACGGGAAAAATTCCCCGGAGCCTGAAACCCGGGGGCCGACATGCACCACGCGCGCCGGATACGTGGTGCCCAATTCGTCCGTTACGTTGGCGGCTGCGATCCATAGCGACTTGGCCGCCTGCATATCGGTAAAGCGGTAGATGCCGGGCCAGCGCAGGCCGTCCTGCTGGGTTCCTACGAAGCCGCACCCTTCGCATTCGCTCCCGATCTCGGAATACCAGTTGTGCATGGAGCCTGCGGACAGCCACTTGTTCGCAAACTGGGCCTGGGCTCCGTGCATCCCGCCCGCAAAGCCCAATGTGAGGAAAGCCAGACCGGCCGCACCGAGGTATATTCGATGCAGTCGGCTGCCTATGCCTAATTTGTAATGTATTGCCCGGTGTTCCATTGCAGCGGCTACAGCGTGATCCGGATGCCCCAGTAAAAGTCTCTGGGGTTCAGGAACGTCAAATAATTCTGATTCGGCATGTCGATGTACGCTTTGCTATCCAGCGCGTCATCGACCTTTTGCTGATCGGCAGGAGCCCACGCGCCATTCCGGTATTCGATCCAGCTTCTGGAATCGTATTCCCAGTAGATGACGCCGGGATCGGGCGCCGTCACGCTCGTGCGCTCAGGAATGCGTTGCATGGGCTGAAAGGGCGTGTCGTAATCGCGGTATGCGCCGATCTTGTCCTTGCCCGGAATGTTGGTGCTGTAATCGTCCGATTCGGGCAGGTGCAGCGACCGGAGATAGGCATTCTGGTCGTTGCCGTTCACAAATCCGGAAAACGACAGCGTCTTGCGATTGAGCAGATTGAAGACATCGACAAAAAACTGCGCCCGCCGCCCTCTGATATCGAACTGTTTCGAAAGACGCAGATTCAGGTTCCAGGAATCCCGGAACGAGACATTGTTCAACACGCCCGGGACGGCGCCTCCTCCCGTCCAGGTATATTTGCTGCCTTGTTGCCAACTGCCGATAAAACTGGCCCGCCAGCCGCCCAGGGGGTAAAACGCGCCCAAATCGGGCCCGAAGTCGCGGGGCGAAAGGAAATCGATATTCAAGCGCCCGTACGGTCTGGGCACGGGCCGGGAAGAAGCGCGCCGCCGCTCTGTGTCGCTTTCCTCGAATTCCCGCTGCGCCGTCGGGTTTTCGAAATTGCGCCGGAGACCGAAATACCCCGAGGTGAAAACCATGTAGGTATAGTTGACGAATCCCTGCACCCAGCGCCCGCGCGTCCGTGAAAGCGTAACCTCGAACCCCCGGATGTCTTCATAGGAGTTAGGTTCCGTTACGTCGTAATTGACCTGTCCGTCACGGCTGATATATTCGACCAGGTAGGGTTGCAGCGATACGTCCTTGTAATACCCGGCCAGACGGGCCAGAAACTGATCGAAGAAAGCCTGTTCGTATCCGAGTTCGTACGCGATCGTCTTCGGTAATGGATTGTTGGGGTTCGCCACCCGGCTGATTTGCCCGGTTTCCGTAAAGGGGCGAATCAGATAAATATTGTTGGGATCGGGAAGCGACCGGAAGTGTCCGTAATTGAAAAACAGTTTGCTGACGGCTGTCACTGGAAACGAGACTCCCATGCGGGGACTCAACTTGACGAGTCGGGCGGTCGGCTCCTTCGCAAGCAGTGAATCGATCTGAGAGGCGAATCGGGCCGAAAACGCATTGGTGAACGGATCGTCATAGGTAATCCAGTCTCCCCCCGCATTGAAATAATCGAGCCGCAACCCGAGGTTGGCGATCATTCCCCGGAATTCGAGTTTGCTCTGGGCGTAGGCAGCGCCCCGTACAGGGGTCTTCTCCCAGGTCGAATGCGAGTTGCCGCTGGGAAGAAATGCGTCGAACCGCCCGTAATTCACGCGGGTATCGGCGAGATTGAATTCCAGCCCCGTTTTCAATTGCAGAAAACGGTTCAACTGGCTCGTGTAATCGCCCTGCAGATTATAGGTGATGACGCGGCTGCTGTCGCGGGCATTGCTCATGCCGACGCCGGTCCTCATGCCGTCCACGCCGAAGGTGGGCTTGGGCTGGAAACCGAAAGGCGCTTCGTCGAAACCTACACCCCCGAACGTTACGACAGGCGTTTCGTCGCGCAGCGGACCGGGATTGGAATCGTAGTGGGATCCAAAGGTGTTGAATCGCACTTCGTAGAACGAAGCATTGCTCAATAAATGCGTGAATTTGGCGCCGGCCATCCACGTGTTCACCGTTGTGGGACCCCAATAATCGGTCGAGAAGGTGCGGGAATCAATAAAACTGACCCGGTTCAGTTGTGCGGCGATGCTGGAAGCCGAGCGGAAGATACCCGGCTGTCCGGCCCGGCTGCTCGCCGTGCCTGTGGTGCGCCCCTGCAAGCCTTCCACCGTCAATTTCATGGTGGGAGAAATGTTGCTTGTCAACTTTATGTGACCCGTATGCGCCCGGAACCGATCGGTGTGAAGCGGGATCAGGTACATATCCTGATCGGTTCGGAAAGAGGCATAGAAACGCAGGTCGCCCAGTGATTTTCCAACGATCGGAAGCGGACCGCCCACACCCACGTCTATGTTGTAGTCCGGCGTAACGATCTCCATTTCCTTCCGGTGCTGCCACAGAAACGCTTTCTGAAGCGCCTCCGGCGTCAGGTCGTTGTCGGGGTTATCGTCCCGCAGCAATTGATCGGATACGGCGACCCACCCCTCGAAATTGGGATATTGCTGCTGGGTGGCTTCATCCCATGCCCCGCTTTCCGTGCCAAGCCAGGCCACATCCGGGTCCATAAACGGACGAATCCAGTAGGCATTCAGGTCGTCGGCGCGGGCGCCGAAGTGTTTCTGGGCGGGAGGACTGTAGCGAACGATGGCGTCTACTTCATACCGGTTCGGGTTTCCTTCCCTGGTGATTACGTTGACGACTCCGGAACGCACGTTGCCGTATTCGGCATTGAAACCGCCGGTTTGGACCTGCACTTCCTGCACGGAAGTAAGGCTGATGTTGGTGAAGGGCGCATTATTGCGTTCGTCCCGGAGGCCGAGGCCGTTGACCATGAAGGCCAACTCGTCGGAGCCGCTTCCCCGCACGGACAACCCCTGTACGCCGGCCTGCAATCCCACTACGCTGGATATACTGGAGACGGGCAGCGCCTCGATCTGGTCCGAAGATACGTTCAGCTGACTGTTGGACACGTCGGCCTGCACGACGGGAAGATCGGCGGTGACCACCACCTCGTCGAGCCCGACAGCGGCCTCGCTCAACAGGAAGTCGATGACAGTCGTCTGGTCGATGTTGACCCGAACGTCCTGTATCGTTTGCGGCGTGAAACCGATAAAGGAGCCCCGGAGCGCATAGGTCCCGGGCGAAACATTCAGAATGACATAATATCCGTCGGCGTCCGACGCCGCTCCCCGGACCGTGCCGTCGATCACTACATTGGCTCCCGGAATCGGCTCTCCGGCCACGTCAGTGATACGCCCGGCGATTTTGCCGGATTGTGCAAGAGATGCTGAAGTGGTCAGGAGCGCCAGAAGTACGCTCAGCAGAAAGGAAGGAAGATAGTTCTTCATGCCCTTGTCCTTTCCGGGTCTACGTGGGTGTTTTTCCGGTGCGTATGGCGGTAAGAGACAACACCCCAATCTTTTTACGGGACGGATCGGCTCTTGTTACAACAGGAGTTACAATATAGCAGCGTTAACGAGATATACAACCCCGCCTGAATCATTCCATTTCGTCCATTAATTTTTCGAATAAACGTGCCGCCATGGGGCATGAATAAAGAAGCGCCGCCGGATATTTTTTGATATTTTTCGCGCACTGCCCGCCCAAACAATCCGGCACGCACGCCATGCTTTCCCGAAAACATATTTCCTGCGTCGCGGCGGCATTCCTCCTTGCGCTCACCGGCGTGTTCGTGCAGCCCGCATCCGCCCAACCGGCTCCAAAGCACGAGTTCCGGGGGGCATGGATCGCTACGGTCATCAATCTCGACTGGCCAGGTTCGCGCGGCACCTCTATAAGTAATCAACAGAAAGCGCAACTCACTACCATGCTGGACAAACTGAAGGAAGCAGGCATCAACGCCGTCTTTTTTCAGGTGCGGTCGGAGTCCGACGCCATGTACGAGTCGCCCTATGAGCCATGGTCCTACTGGCTTACGGGCAGGCAAGGCGTCCCTCCCAATCCTTTCTACGATCCCCTGACCTTCGCCGTAGAGGAAGCGCACAAACGCGGCATGGAACTGCATGCCTGGTTCAATCCCTATCGGGCCGTGCGCGGTTCGGGATATACAAACCATGCCTCGCACATCTCGGTGCAACATCCCGAATGGACGCTTACAATCGGGAGGCTGACAGTGGCAAACCCGGGATTGCAGGAGGTGCGTGACCGCATTGCCACCATCATTGCGGATGTGGTCCGGCGCTACGACATCGACGGGGTCCACTTCGACGATTATTTCTACCCGTATCCGCCCAACCAGATCAGGTCGGAGGACCGGGAAACCTTCAACAACGACCCGAGAGGATTTACCAGTATCGGCGCCTGGAGACGCGATAACATAGATCTTTTTGTGGCCCAGGTAGCGGACAGCGTGAACGCGATCCGTCCGTCCGTAAAATTCGGCATCAGCCCCTTCGGCATCTGGAAAAACGGGGTTCCGTCGGGCATCGTAGGGCTGGACGCGTATAACGTGATCTTCGGCGATGCAACGGCCTGGCTGGAAGCCGGAACGGTGGACTATATCGTCCCGCAACTCTACTGGGCATTCGGGGGCGGACAGGATTACGCCAAACTGGCGCCCTGGTGGGCCGCCCGCACCCGGGAAACGAATCGTCATCTGTACACCGGCCACGGCCTGTACCGGGCTGACAGGGCCACCTTCAGCGGCAATTTGTTTTCGACCAGCGAGGTGCCCCGGCAAGTCCGCTTTAATCGCGCCCGCGACGACATTCAGGGAAGCGTGTTCTTCCGGGCGAAAAACATCAGCGTCTTTTCGTCCAGGGGTTTTGCGGACACGCTGCGTACGAATCTATACTATACCCCGGCGCTCACACCGCCCATGGATTGGAAAGATATGTCCGCGCCCGATGCGCCCGGTACGCTGACATCCGCGAGAACCGGCGCAGACGAAGTAGTGCTTTCCTGGACGGCGCCCGCATCTTCCATGCCCGACGTGCGGCGCTACGCGGTGTACCGGGTACGTTCTCCTGCGCCCCCGCCCACCGCCTTTGCGATCGACGACCCGAACAACCTGATTGCCGTGACAGGGGAAACGTCCTTCACGGATCGTCCCGAAATGCTTGCCGGTGCGGATACTCTGCATTATTTCGTGACGTCGGTCAGCGCAAATTCCATCGAAAGCGCGGCAAGCAATGTGGTATCCCTTGACTCCGACCCGACCGGGGTGGAAACCGAAAAGCCAGAAGCGTTCGCCCTCTTCCAGAGTTACCCGAATCCGTTCCGGGAAACGGTGGAAATCCGGTTTTCGCTGCGGCAGCCTTCCCCTGTAACCCTGCGCATATACGATGCGCTGGGCAGAGAAGTCGCGGGGCTATCCGAGGGGAAATGGATGCCGGAGGGGCTCCATACCCTGCGTTGGGACGGCCGGGATGCGGCAGGGCGCTCCGTCGCTTCCGGCGCATACTACTATGTGCTCGATGCCGGAACACACCGGGCCTCGAAGGGAATGATCAGGGAGAGGTGACCAGGGTGGCAGCCCTTGCCGCGACAATACGTTCACTTCCTTTCCGGAATTTCCGCACCCTTTCTACTCCACCGATCCGTGGAAGTGGAACCCACCCGAAGGTAACATCTTGAAAACATGGGCGTCTCTCGCTACCTTATTGCGTTTGTAAATGCTACGCTCGTTCACCACCCCATCTCCGATCCATAGAGCCGCATGAAATTCGCTACTGCTTTCTTTTCATTCCTTTCCCTTCTCGTCCTGCTCGTTACTGGCGCCGGGGCAGCCTCGGCGCAAAACCTCGAATACTACTTTTCACCGGAAGGCAGCGCCTTTTCGGATCCCTTTGCCCCGGGTGTTCAGAACGGCGCCCGCGGGCTTTCCGGACCGTTCGACCTGGACGGAGACGGCAAGATCGAAATTCTGGTAGCCCAACACACTGCCGGAGGCCGGATTCATGTCATCGAAAATCAGGGGATGGATTCCTGGGAGCACGTTTACTCGACTGCCCTCCTCGACTCCACGAACTTTGATCGGAATGCGCGATACGCTACGGGCGCAGATCTGGACGGAGACGGACGGGGAGAAATCGTCTATGTGGCCGGATCGGATTATAGCAGCGACAACGCTGTGCTGACCGTGGGGGCATATGTGTGGGAATACGATGGACAAGGCTCGGATCATTACGGCGATTTCCCGGCAGCCATAGGCAATTTCTATGAACTCGACGGCCTTTCATCGGCCAATGCGCGCGCCGAGAACATGACGGCTCTCGACATCGACAACGACGACCGGCAGGAACTGCTTATCCCGGCAAACGGACCAAACACCCATGACGTGTTCTATGTGCTGTCCCTCACAGGAGATATTGAAACGGGACAGGCCGAAAACACCTTTGTGACCTGGAACATCGAATCGAGAGTGAACGCCCGCGACGAGGCGAATCTGCTGGGAGGCGGGAGTCCCAACGCCATACTTGCGGGTGACATGAACGGTGACGGTATGATGGATATCTCGTACCACCCATGGAACAACTACAACTTCTTTAACGGCACGGTAACCGGACCGGATACGGTGGTCCTGCCGGACGCCTCTACGCCCAATCCTTTTCTGCAGGCAACCGCCGGAATCGGCGACCATGCAGCTCTTTTTGGGGGAGTAATGGGCGATATTGACGGTGACGGCAACGATGAGGCCTTTTATACCAGGTGGCCCACCGGGGGCATCTCGGTAATCGACTATGACAACGACCAGAGCGTACTTTCGATTACAGAAAATGAATTATTCCTTGATGTCATCACAGATATCGGATGGGGAGGCATAGCCCTCGGCGATCTGAATAAGGATGGCAACATGGATGTGCTGGCGGGCGGCTCCGGGTACACCGCGGCCAGTTTCATGCAAAACGAGCCGTCCAATTTTCTGCATTTTGCGGCATACAATGGCGGCGACCCGACCAGTTCCGCCAGTTATACGTTGCATCTGATCGACACAAGCACCCCTATCGACTCGACGGGCTTCAACCGTGTCCACCGTGATTCGCTGGGCACAATGAGCAGTTACTATGAGGTAGCGCGCTCGAAACAAGGACGCACGGGATCCGACGCAGAAGACCCCGTCTTCCCGTCCGGCGTGGTCTTCCTCGGAGATGCGGACGGCGACGGTTTCCACGAGGTCGCCCTTTCCTTCCAGGGCATAGACGACAGCCTGCAGGTAATCGACGAGGTGTTTAACGTCAACTCGAACGTATTCGAGCGCACCGTGCGGGAAACCGTACCGGCCCCTGTGCGCGCTTTTGTACGCATCTACGAATTCGATGAGAGTTTCGTCGTCTCCGTGGAAGAGGATCCAAACACCCTTCCCACCGGCTTCGAGCTACACGAGAACTATCCGAATCCGTTCAACCCGAGCACGACCATCGGATACTCGATCCCGTCCGAAACGAATGTAACCGTGCGCGTATACGACATTACCGGACGCATCGTCAAAACGCTGGTCCACGGACAATCGCACGCCCCGGGTACCTATGAAATAATCTGGGACGGGACAGGCGACGGAGGCCAAACCCTGGCCAGCGGCACGTACTTCTATAGCCTGGAATATCTCGGACGCCGCGACGTCAAGGCCATGATCCTCCTCAAGTAACCCTTCCTGCATCGGGGCCTTCCGAACCTGTTCGGCAGGCCCGGCGCTCCCTTCCTCCCTACGCCGGAAACATGCGCAAGACGATCGGCTTCCCCTTTCTCTGTGTAGCGTTACTTCTCGCAGGACTCGGCGCGACGTCTCCTGCATACGGACAGGGAAAAATCGCCGGGCAGGTGACCGACGCCGGAAACGGCGAGCCGCTCATCGGCGTGAACGCCGTCATCGAGGGTACGACGCAAGGCGCCACCACGGACGCCAATGGCCACTACGTCATTCTGAACGTGCGCCCCGGCGAATATACGCTGGCCTTTACCTACATCGGGTTTGCGCGGCAGGTGGTCCAGGAAGTGCAGGTTTCCTCGGACTACACCACGCGTATCGACATCGAGATGGCGGAAGAGACCATCGAGGGCGAGGAGATCGTTGTCGTCGCCGACCGCCCCCTCATTCGCAAGGACCTGACGTCCTCACGAAAAACGACCATCGCCGAGGAAATCGAACTGTTGCCCGTAGAAGGTTTCTTCGGCGTCCTCGCTACCCAGGCGGGCGTCACGCAGGGACCCGGCGGCGCCTTCCACATTCGGGGAGGACGCTCCAACGAGATCGCCTATCTCGTCGACGGCATGTCGGTGGGGAATCCCTTCAACACGAACGGCCTCGCCACCGAGGTAGCAGCCGACGCCATCCAGGAAATGACCGTGATCTCGGGCGCCTTCAACGCCGAGTACGGAAAAGCCATGTCGGGGATCGTAAACCTCGTCACGAAGGAAGGCGGCGATTCCTTCGAAGGGTCCGTCAGCGTCTACGGCGGCGATACGTTCACAGGCGACAAGGCAGCCTACGGCACGCCCGATGGGCAGGACCTGAACGTATACGTGCTGGAAGGCTCGCTGAGCGGGCCGCTTTTTTCAGACAGGCTGCGGTTCTTCGTTTCCGGACGCCGGGATGTGGACCGGGGCCATATCTACGGATGGCGCCGCTTCCTCCCCTCCGACTCGGCGAATTTCAATGCGGACCTCGACCGTCTGGCCATGATCCAGGAATATCTTCCGGACTACGACGGCCCCAACTGGTACTACGAAATGCACGGACGCCCGTGGTGGAAATACGCAGCGGATACCACACAGGCCCTGCCGAACGAGCTTGTCTCCCTGAACCCGCGAGAGAGTTTCAACATCCTCGGAAAGATCACCTTCCGGCCCTTCCGGGGCACCAAGATCGAATACAGCCACCTGCGCGACGGCGTGCGGCAAACGCCTTTCGATTTCAGCTACCGGTATAATCCCGACGGCAACTCGCCCTACAGGGATCATAGCTGGAATCATGCCCTCCACTGGACGCACACGCTCAACGACCGGTCCTTTTACACAGCCCGGTTCTCGTACGCAAAAAACCGGTTCCGGCAGTATCTGTACGAGGATCCGCTGGATACCCGCTACGTCGTGGATCGCGACGGCATTGGCCAGGGAAACATGATCGGTTTTCCGGGAACCAACTTCCTGTTCGCCGGAAACGAAAAATCCCATATCTACGAGGATGCGGCGTCGCTGCGCGCGAAGCTCGACTTCACCCGCCAGTTCGGCCTGGTGCACGAGGCCATGGCAGGCCTGGACGTGGAATTACACACACTCGACCGGGAGAATTTCGTGGTCCTGTACGACGGCAACCGCTACCGCAGACCCACGGTAGTGGACATCGATAACCCATCACGGGACAAGTACGGCTGCACGGAATTCCTGAGTGTCGAGGGAGCGTACGAGGGCTACGACTGCGCGGAGCAGAACGCTACGCATCTTGCCGCCTACATCCAGGACAAACTGGAATTCACCGACTTCATCGTCAATGCAGGGATCCGCGCCGAGCATTTTATCCCTAACGGGCGATACATACCCGACCTGCTCGATCCGCAGAACGAACCCGAAGACGCCAGCCCCAAAACGATGGTGCTGCCGCGCATCGGCGTATCGTTCCCCATTACGGCGCGCGGCATCATCCATTTTTCCTACGGACATTTTGCCCAGATGCCAAGGCTGCGCAATATGTACATCAACCCGGAATTCGAATTTCCGGTGGGCAGCGTACCGACCTTCGGGAATGCGAACCTGCGCCCGGAGCGCACGGTGCAATATGAGATCGGCCTGCAACAGCAGCTCACCGAAACGCTGGCTTTCGACCTGACAGGCTATTTCAAGGATATCCGCGATTATCTGACGCGGCGTACGATCCGATACAGCACCATCCCGGGTGAAGACGTATACGGCATCTACACGAACCAGAATTACGTGAACGTGAAAGGCGTGACGTTCGCGCTCA
Source organism: Bacteroidetes bacterium SB0662_bin_6 (assembly GCA_009839485.1). Lineage (NCBI taxonomy): Bacteria > Pseudomonadati > Bacteroidota > Bacteroidetes bacterium SB0662_bin_6. The sequence continues at coordinate 69,309 of VXPQ01000014.1, read as the reverse complement.
CGAAACGGCGCTCGCGCAACGGCCTGCTGTCGGCGAATCTCGACTATACCTACCAGATCGCCGAGGGAGACAACGACAACCCGAATGCGGCCTTCTTCAATTTTCTGTCCGGACGGGAAACGGAACTGGAAATCATTCCGACGGACTTCGACCAGCGCCACATCATTTCATCGGTCGTGACCGTTTCGCGGCCCGCCAGTTGGGGTATCTCGTTCATCGGACGATTCGCCACGGGATATCCGTATACGCCACTGATCATCGACGCGAACATCGACGATTTGCCGCGCAGCGGTCGCAAACCGACGCAATTAAAACTGGATGCCCGGATTTTCAAGACGTTTACCGTAGGACGTCTCGACCTGCGCGCCTTCGCCAAGATTTTTAATGTGCTGGACATACGCAACGAGGTGTTCGTGTTCAACGACACGGGGCGCGCCTCCTATTCGTTGAGCGAGGAACTGAACCGGCACGCCACATGGCGCCCCGGCTACGGCCTGCCCGGCGTACCCACCCTCGACGACTGGGAAACCCGGCCTCAATATTTCTCGGCCCCGCGCGAAATTCGCGTCGGCGTAACCATCGCCTTCTGAGCACACGAACCGCACTCCCGCGCAAGCAAACGCCACCGACATGCCCTTTCGCACGCTCTTCCTTGGCTGCCTGACCGCCGGCTTTCTTCTGCTCCCCGCAGCGCATAGCGCCCGGGCACAGCAGGTAGAGAGCCGTTCACGGGACTGGTCGTACCGGGAAGTCGGCCGGTGGCTGGAGCGGCTCTCGGTATCGGGCTCTCCGGCGGCAAACAACGTATGCCCGGACTTTACGAACCGGCGTGACGCCATCATGAACGGCAACAAGATCACGACCCAGATCACCAACTTCGGGTCGATCTCCTCGCCGGGCAATACAATTACCGATATCGTGTGGAACGGGTTGGGCTACGGGTACGAGTTCGGACCGTTCGTGGGCGCCGAGATCGTCGATCCGAACCGGGAAGACCCGCAAAGCGTGCCGAAACGCGACGAGAACGGCCGGATCGTTCTGGATGCGGCGGGTGATACAGTGTATGTGATGCATATCGTGTCCGACGGCCTCGCATCCAATGGAGGCGAAATCTCCCCGGACGGTAGGGAACGCTGGGGCTGGCAACCCATTCCCTGCGCTCAACCGGTGGGCAGTTTCGCAGGGATTCAGGTGGTCAATGCCGAATCGAGACTGATCCCGACGAGCGACGACCGGGACAAGGATCTCGACGGCAAGCCGGACCCGTGGCCGGAAGACTGGTACAACGTAAACCTCGCCGAATACGTGTGGCCCGGCGCGCTCCAGCAAGGGGCTTCCAATGCGGACAAGGAAGCCCTGTACTTCATGAACGACTACTCGAACAGGGAATACGCGTACCTGCCGTTTCCCGGCGATTCGACCCGCAAAGGCCTTGGGCTGGAGGTCGAAACACGGCTCTATCAGTGGTCTAACCCGCTGGCGGAAGACGCTATTTTTCTCGTCTACAAAATCACGAACAAGAGCGAGAAGAATCTTGAGCGGGTCCGCTTCGGCATGTGGGGCGATCCGCATGTCGGCGGCCCGAGTGACTGGCACGACGACCTTGCCGACTTCGATACGGACCTGAATATGGTCTACGCCTGGGACGACGACGGACGATCCGACGTGGCCGGGCGGCCGCCGGGCTATTTCGGGTACAAGTTCCTCGAAAGCCCCGGACGAGGCCGCGAATGCATCGACGGCAGCGGCGCGGATGCCGCCACGTGCGAAGCGTCCGGAGGCACGTTCTTTCCGGGGGACGGCGTGGACAACGACGGAGACGGCATGCTGGACGAATCATGGACCGACGGGCTCGACAACGACGAGGACTGGGACCCGGAAACGGACGACGTAGGAATTGACGGCGTGCCGGGCACGGGAGATCAGGGCGAAGGGGACGGCATGCCCACCGCGGGCTCCCAGTTCGATATCACCAAGCCGGGCGAACCGAACTTCGAATTCACGGACATCGACGAAAGCGACATGATCGGGCTTACGTCGTTCGCTTCCCCCCCATTCGGGGGCAACAATATTTCCAACGATCAGCGGGTGTGGGGCTTTGTGGAGCCGGGACGCTTTGACGACATCCCCACCGAACCGGGCGACTACGTATTCATCTACGGGGCCGGGGACTTCCCGCTGCGCGCCGGTGAAACGAAGCGTTTCTCCATTGCGCTCCTCGTAGGCGAAAATCTCGAAGACCTGCGCCTGAACGCCCGCACGGTACAGCAGATTTACGATGTAGGGTACCGGTTCGCAAAGCCGCCCCGAAAACCGCTCGTGCAGGCCGTACCCGGGGATAAAAAGGTGACGCTGTACTGGGGAACGCGGTCCGAGGACACCATTGATCCGCTCACGCGAGAGGCGGATTTCGAGGGGTATGTGATCTACCGCTCGACCGACCACGAATTTGCCGATCAGCAGACCATCACAGACGTAAACGGTACGAAATTTCTTTTCCGCCCGCTCACCGACGAACGGGGCGTCGAGGCAAAGTTCGACCTCGATAACGGGGTTACCGGGCCTTCGCCCATTCCGTTCGCCGATCGCGGCATCGCCTACGACCTTGGAGACGATACAGGGCTGTTTCATACCTACGTGGACTCGAACAACGTACGCAACGGACAGACCTATTACTATGCGGTCAGCGCCTACGACCGGGGCTATGCGGGCAACGACGTACAGGGATTCTCCGGCGGCATCCCCCCCACGGAAACGAGCAAGACCATCACGTACAACCCCACGACGGACGAGTATGTCTTCGATGTGAACGCCATGGCCGTCGTACCCCGTCCGCCGGCAGCGGGGTATGTGGCGCCTTCCATCCAACTCGATCATACGGAGGGCGTAGCTACCGGCGACCTGGAGATCGTGATCGTGGATGCGCCGGCTATAGCGGACGGCAACCCGTACCGGATCGACTTCGACAAGGATGGCGCCAGAACGGTCTACACGGTAACCAACGAACTCCCGCGTACGGTGACCGTGACCGCACGGCCGGGACAGTTTTCCGGACTGGGTCACAAAAATATCGTCGCGGATTCCTTCACGCTGCGCACGGAGGACGGGCGCATGCTGGAGGCCGGTTCGGAATATGTGCTATATCCCGAGGCAGGATCCGTCGAAATCCTGTCCGATGCGAATATCGAGGCTTTCCAGAGACTTGTCGCCTCGTTCCTGTATGCACCCATCTACCAAAGCGGCCTCCTGCAAAAAGAGGAAGGCAACCCCGTCTTCGAAGGACTGCATGTGTTCATACAGGATCACGTCCTGGAGATCGACGCCGAACAGACAGGGTGGACCCAGGGCAATGCCATGTTGCCGTTCGAAGTACGGGTGGCCTCCGCCGGACCGGGGCGGCGCGGACAACCCAGCGATTACGAGATACGGTTCGACGACGCCACTGTCATGCAGGCCTTTGTGACGAATCTGGACCTTCCCTTCGAAATCGTCAATCTGACCAAAGCGAACGAGTCGATCCGGGCATTCGTGCCGGACGCCAATCGAAACGGAGTCTGGGACCTGAATGAAGCCATCATTTTCGTGGAAAACATTGACGGACGCGACCTTGCCACCTGGCAGGTCCGCTTCCCGGTGGAGGCAGGAGGCGATGCCGAACCGCCCGGCGCCGGAGATGTGTTTTTCATCCGAACGAACAAACCGTTCGCCGACGAAGATACCTATACGTTCCGCACGGCGGCCGCCGGATCGGACCCCGCTCTGGCCAGGGAAGCGTTAGACAATATCTACGTGGTGCCCAATCCCTACGTCGCCACGAACGAGATCGAACCCAGAAACCCGATTGCAAATACCGAACGGGGCGACCGCCGGCTGTATTTCGCCAATGTGCCGAAAGAATGCACGATCCGCATCTACACGCTCGCCGGGGAACTGGTCGATACGATCGAACACAGCAGTGCGGTGGACGACGGCAAGGTCTTCTGGGACCTGCGCACCCGCGACAACATGAACATCGCCTACGGCCTCTACATCTTCCATGTGGATGCTCCGGAGGGATCGGCTATCGGAAAATTCGCCGTCATAAAGTGACATGAGATATTTCGCTGCGATAGCTGTTCTGCTGATGCTGCCCCTCGAAGTGCGGGGGCAGGAGAATGCCTCGGCGCCCCGAAACGAGACCATTACGAAAACGGGCTCGACAGCAGCGCAATTTCTGAAAATCGGCGTGGGCGCCCGGCCCATTGCGCTGGGCGGCGCGTTTGTCGCACAGGCGAACGACCTGTCGGCAATGTACTGGAATCCGGCGGGCCTCGCGCTGCTGCCCGGCGCCTCCGTGCAGTTGGCGCACACCCGGTATCTTGCCGACATCGCGTACAACTTCGCTGCTTTCGGCACATCGCTCGGCAATGTGGGCACGCTGGCCGCTTCGTTGATCTATCTTGATTCCGGGGATATGCTCGTGCGTACGATTGCACAGCCGGAGGGCACCGGGGAACGTTTCAAGGTGCAGAACTACGCAATCCAGGTGTCGTACGGGCGATCGCTGACGGACCGCTTCTCCATCGGCGGAAGCTTCAAGTTCATTCAGGAACGCATCTGGCACAGCACGGCGTCGTCCATTGCCCTCGATGTGGGTACGCTGTTCACGACGCCCTATGAGCGGCTGCGCCTCGGCGCCAGTTTCTCGAACTTCGGGCCCAAGATGCAAATGAGCGGGCGCGACATCGTGTTCAGTACGGACCCGACGCCAAATCAGGGCGGTGTGGTGGAGATCGTCAATTCCGAATATCTAATGGATCGGCATCCGCTGCCGCTCCTGTTTCGGATCGGCCTGTCCTGGGACGCGTTACGGACCGCGAGTCATACCATCGCGCTTTCCACCGACGCAACCCACCCGAACGACAACTACGAATACGTAAACTTCGGCGCAGAGTACGACTTCCGGAACCTGATCGCATTACGGGCGGGCTACCGTAACCTGTTCGAAGCAGACAGCGAACAAGGACTTACTATGGGAGGAGGTCTGAATCTTCGTATCGACAGGGCGCTCCGCGTCCGCATCGATTATGCCTGGGCGGATTTCGGGCGCCTCGAACAGACGCACTGGTTCACGGTCGATCTTGGATTTTGAGACGATCTTTTATGCGGCATCCCGCCAGGACACTCCGGAAAAAACGGCTGCGCGCGGATAGCTGCCGTGCACTGTCATTGTGTATGGCCGTCGTGCTGGGATGGATGGGATGGACCGCAGCCTCCGTGCCCGCCGCCGCACAGCAGGCATCTTCCCTGTTCGCCGATCTCGGAACCGACGCCGTAACGCTGGCGCCGTCCCCTCTCTCCAAAACGGGAGAACCGGCATGGGTCACCGAACCCATCCCCGCCGAGGCCACCGGCTTCGTCGTACAGGGCACTACTTCAGACCGAAATCTGACCGGATGGGTGCGCTTCGAAAACGGTCCCTGGCGCGCGCTGCGTGTCGTGTTTTCGGCCACCGGAGATACGTTCTTCGCCGGTTTTCACGGAGATGATGTGTTTACGGCGGGCCGGTTCGAGATCCGCTTCGAAACGCGGGCGGCCGTTCGCCTCGCCGCTGCGGGCGTCTTCGATAACCGCCAGGATGCGGACCGGGGGGAAGCCGTCGAGAAACGCGAAGGAGAACGGGGCGATCAAGGGGAAGCGCCCCCCGAAGAAACCGGCGAAGTCCGTCTGCAGAAATCGGGCATCATCCTCCCGCCCTTCATGTACGACAGAAAGGCATGGAACGCCGATCCCTTCCGGGGCAATCCCGTGGCGCTGGCCCGCCCCAATTACCGGAACATGGCCTTCCACCATGCCGCCGGTTTCTGGGCTACCACGCACGAAGAGGGACTGGAGCAACTGAAAGCCATCCAGAACCTGCACCAGAATATCCGGGGATGGAGCGACATCGGATACCATTTCGTACTGGACCAAAGCGGCCGGCTCTACCAGGGTCGGCCCTTTTTACGGGGTGACGCCTCGCTCGATTCCGTGCCCCCCCTGGCGATGGGCGCACATGTGGGCGGCCACAACACCGGAAATATCGGGGTGTGTATGCTGGGGTGCTATCATCCCCCCTATATCGCCCGGTGTATAGACACGCTGGCGCCGCCCACCTTCGATTCGCTGGCCGTCACCTTTTCGTTTCTTTCCGAAAGTTACGGGGTTTCGCCGGACAACCTGCGCGGACACGGCCAGTTTCCCGGCGCGGCTACGAGTTGCCCGGGGGAAAACAATCTTGCCATCTTCGATGATCTGGTCGAGCGCATCCGCACCCTGCTCGTAACGGGCAATGCCCCGCTCGGCCGCGCCGCGCTTGCCGTCCGGAGTGATGAAGACGGCGTGGTGCATCTGTCCTGGGAATTTCTCGATGCCGGCAACATCGCCGGCTATCGCATAGAGCGTGTGGAAGGTCCTGCTTCCGTGGTTATTTTCGAGGGGGACCAGTTGCATCCAGGCGATTTCACGGATGGGGGCGCGACCTGGTCGGGGCAGATATCGTACCGGCTCTATGGCCGCTCGGCAAGCGGACGGGAACAGTTGCTGGCTACGGTCGCCGCAACGCTCGAACGCCCGGAACGCCATGTGCTCACCGAGAACTATCCGGAACCGTTTTTCCACACCTCGACCATCCGGTATTATCTGCCCCGGGACGGCATCGTCCACCTGACCGTGTTCGATGCGCTTGGACGCAGCGTGGCGAATCTCGCCGAAGGAGCTGCCGAGAGCGAAGGGTGGCATCATATTCCCTTCGATGCAACCCGACTCCCGTCGGGTACGTACTTTTATCGTTTACGGATAGAAGGTTTTTCCGGCACGGCCTACGACCAAACGCATTCGCTTGTACGGATACGGTGAGTTCCGGCAAAGTCGCGCCCGTTTTCCAAGCCCTGTCCGAAGGCGCCTCCAAAGGTACACAGGCCCGGACGCGAGACCATGACCGATCAAAGCCACACGCCTTCTCCGGTGGAACGGCAGACCCCCGAATCCGGGGAGGCGACGGAGCATTCGTCGCCGGAAGGAATGCTGCGCAACGACGCTCCCCCAATCGAAACACCCGCCGGAACGGACCAGGCTTCCCTGCCCGACACCTGGTCCCGATATCCATCCTGGGCCCGTGATCTTGCGCGCAAGTACCTCACGAAGACGCTCACGCAGTTCATCCTGTACGGCAATGTCCGCGATCTCGTCCCGGGAGAAACCGAAGAAGGAAAGCCCGGATACGCCCCGCTTCGGGAATTTCTGATAAACGACCTGTTTGCAGCGCGGGACGTGGTCATTTTTTACGACCGTTCCGCTGGCATCCACTTTGCCGACGCCGCATCGCGAAAAGACTTCCACCGGGCCGTTTCGGGGTACGACGCCATTTTCGGCACCGATTATGCGCGCGCCCTCCCAAGAGACCCGGTCCGCGTGTTTTCCGTGCTGGAAAATTATTTTCGCACCCGCCTTGCCGACGGCCTGCGCATTGCCTGTATCGTGGATTTTGCGGAAACCATCGTTCCGATGGCCGAGGCTTCCATGTATTCCGCCGAAGATCGGAACGCGCTCGTGTTTCTCCAGAAATGGGCGCACGACCCCCTCTTCCTTGAAGGCGACTTCACCCTCTGCCTCATTGCGGAAAACCTCACGGACCTGAACCGGCAACTCGTGCAAAGTCCGTACACGGCGGAAATACGGATTCCCATGCCGGACGAAGAAGCCCGGCACGCCTTCGTGCGCTGGTCTCTCCTCGACCGGGCAAATATCTTTGCGCAACATTCGGAGGTCTCCCCGGAAGCCGTAGCCCACCATACCGCCGGACTGGGCTATATCCAACTCCGCACGATTCTTGCCGACGTGCTCGAAAACCGCACCCTGCTGACGTTCGAGGCGCTTTCCAGCATGAAAAAGGAGTTCATCGAAGCGGAAGCATACGGTATGCTGGAATTCGTGGAAACCGAACTCACGCTCGACATGGTGGCGGGGCACCGGGAAGCGAAGGCGCATCTCCGGCAGGCTGCCGACGCGTTGCGGGCCGCCCGCCCGGATGTGCTGCCTATGGGGTATCTGGTCAGCGGTCCCGTGGGAACGGGCAAAACCTTCCTGATCACCTGCTTTGCGGGCGAGATAGGCATCCCGATGGTCACGCTGAAAAACTTCCGCTCGCAGTGGCAGGGCGTCACGGAAGGCAATCTCGAAAAGATTCTCCATCTGCTCGAGGCCATGACGCCGGTGGCGGTAATGATCGACGAGGCGGACACGGCGCTCGGCAACCGCGACGCCCAGGGCGACTCGGGCGTTTCCAGCCGGGTATTCGGGCAGATCGCCACCTTCATGAGCAACCCGTCGCACCGGGGGCGCATTCTCTTCTTCCTCGTCACGGCACGCCCGGACCTGATGCCCATCGACCTGAAACGACAGGGACGCGCCGAAGAACACATCGCTCTTTTCTACCCGGAAGAGAAAGAAGAACGAGAAGAACTGCTCCGTGTCACCATGCAGCGGACCGGCGCCCGGCTGGACATGCGCGACATACCGGATGTACTGCTTGACAGTGACCGCCCGTTCAGCGGAGCAGACATGGAGGCGCTGTTTACGCGGGCAAAGTTCCGGGCGGGCGTGCAACGGACAGAAGACGGTATCGTGCTACCGAGCATGGCGACGGGCGTATACCCCATTACAAAAAAGATTCTCGAAGAAGCCGTACGCGATTTCATCCCGCCCGCCTACCCTGAGGAAGTGGAGTTGCAAACGCTGGTAGCGGTACTGGAATGTACAAGCAGAGCCCTGCTGCCCGAAAAATATCAAAAGATGGAACGGGCAGCCATCATCCGGCGCGTGCAGGAATTGAAGCGGCTTGTGGAATAACAGGTTGATCGGATTTCCGCCGCCAAATGCCCGGGTCGGCTACAAGGACGGTCAAGCCGAGCCGCTGCCGTCTTACGCATCCAGTCCCTTCGCCTCCTCCCAGAAGGCATCCATTTCCGTCAGGTCAGCTTCGGCAGGGGTCCGGCCCGACGCCGCCAGCCGCTCCTCGATATGCCTGAAGCGCCGTACGAACATATCGTTCGTACGGGAGAGCGCGTTTTCTGCATTGAGGCCGCTCATCCGCGCATAATTCACCAGGGCAAAGAGCACATCGCCGAACTCGCGCTCCCTTTCTTCGGGTGAAACGCCCGGGGCGTCCACCTCCGCAAATTCCCGGATCTCCTCGACGACTTTCTTCCAGGCATCCGCCCGCTCCGGAAAATCGAACCCCACGCCGGAGGCTTTTTGCTGGATGCGATGCGCCCTGAGGAGGGCGGGGAGTTGCCGGGGCACCCCCTCCAGCGCCGATTTCTTTGCCCCCTCCGCCAACTTGATCCGTTCCCAATTACGCATCACCGATCCCGAATCTTTCACCTGCGTATCCTCGAACACATGCGGGTGGCGCTTCACCAGCTTCGCGGTTTCCTTGCGGATAATGTCCGTGATCGAAAACCGCTCGTCTCCCTCGGCAATCACGCCATGAAACGCCACATGCAGCAGCAGGTCGCCCAGTTCCTCGCACAACCCGTCCAGGTCTCCTTCGTCGATCGCCGAAACGGTCTCGTAGGCCTCCTCGATCAGCAGGTGCTTTACGGATTCATGGGTCTGCTCCCGATCCCAGGGGCAATCCCGCCGCAGTTGCCGGACAATCGCGGAAAATGTGGCATACGCCGCCTGCTCTTCCTCGTCCGGCGTAAACGCAGGGTCAACGATGTGGTCGTATGCGTTTTTTTTCGTGGAGACTTTTTTCGCGGGAACCGAGGGCATATGTTCTTTGTACATATATTATTACCGGGACAAGGATACTCCCGATTATACGGATCGGCGTGTGCAAAGGATGCAGATGCTACAGGATACTCTGATCAAGACCCCTTCCCTCAGCGCTCCGCGTTCGTGCGTAAATGACGTCATGATTGCATCGTTAAAATCAGCGGATTCGGTGCGCCGCGGACAGAACGCACCCTTGGGCGGGCTGGGGACAGGCGTACACGATGTGGACAATTACCCGGTTTTTCACAAAATGTACACCGGGCGCGGAGGGCCAAGGCTTTTATCCACAGCCTGAAACGCTACGTGTCCAAAAAATGTGCGTAACTAATCGCCATGATCTCCGACCTTGTGCGTAACGTAGAGGTTCGGGATGCCCTTGCCCGAGCAGAGTATCCTTATAAAATTCGTTTCGGGGGTTATGTTTAAGGACAGCGCGGGTCTATAAGCACGAGCCTGCAACCACTGTGTCGTCGCCGGCATCGTACTCACTATACATACAGAGGTAGTCTTATGGCATATGCCATCAACAAAGTCATTCTGATTGGAAATCTGGGGCAGGACCCGGAAATGCGCTACACCGGAAACGGGACGCCGGTATGCAACATGCGGCTGGCAACCACCGAGCGCTACAAGGACGCAAACGGCGAAATGGTCGAGCGGACCGAATGGCACAACATCGTAGCCTGGGCCCGTCTTGCGGAAATCTGCGGCGAATACCTGCGAAAAGGATCCAAAGTGTATTTCGAGGGGCAATTGCAGACGCGCTCCTGGGAAGACCGTGACGGTAACACACGCTATACGACGGAAGTCCGCGCCCGCGAAATGATGATGCTCGACTCGCGGGGCGAGAACGGGTCGGGAGGCGGTTTTTCCGGAGGGGGAGCGAATCGATCCCGGAATGCGGCGGCCGCAAGCAAAGCCCCCGTCGAGGATACGGCAGGGTTCGAACCGGACGACGATCTCCCGTTCTGATCCATGCCGGAACGCGCCCGCAAGACGCTGTATCTCGCCAACCCCTACGGATTCTCGGCGCAGCAAAAGGCCGGACCGCTGGCTGATCTCGCGGCCGCGCTGAACGAAGCCGGTGCGGAAGTGTGGGAGCCCTTCGAACGCAACAATCAGATCGACTTCAGCAAGGAAGGCTGGGCCTACGAGGTAGGACAGGCCGATGTGCGGGACGTGCGCGAAGCCGACGGGATATTCGCTGTGGTAAACGGATGCCCCCCGGATGAAGGCGTCATGGTGGAATTGGGTCTGGCCATTGCCTGGGGCAAACCGACGTTTCTGTTCCGGGACGACTTCCGGCGCTGTACGGACAGCGAAACCTATCCGCTCAACCTGATGCTCTTCGCAGGGCTTCCGGCCCGGGGATGGGAACGCTGGTGGTACACTTCCATGGAGGAGATCGCCGACCCGAACAAGGCGCTGGTTCCGTGGCTGCGCGGAGAAACGTCCACCTGATACGAAACGTGCGGATGCGGGTGAACGGGCAGGACACACCGGTCATGGAATGCAAGGATAACCTTGCATTCATGCGGGAACTCGACGACGAGCAGATGAAACTGATCGTCACGTCCCCTCCCTACAATCTCGGAAAATCCTACGAAAAACGGGCGCCCCTGAAAGAGTACCTGCACCGGCAGGATCGCGTCATTTCCGAGTGCGTGCGGCTCCTGCACCCCTCGGGCTCCCTGTGCTGGCAGGTCGGAAACTATGTGGAGCAGGGAGAAATTATCCCGCTCGATACCGTGCTGTACCCCCTCTTCCGCAAGCATGATCTGAAGATGCGGAACCGCATCGTGTGGCACTTCGGGCATGGCCTGCATTGCTCGAAGCGGTTCTCCGGGCGCTACGAAACGATCAACTGGTGGACCCGGAGCAACGATTATACGTTTCACCTGGACCCGGTACGCATTCCGGCCAAATATCCGAACAAGCGGCATTTCAAGGGACCGAACATCGGGCGGCTTTCGGGCAACCCGAATGGTAAAAATCCCAGCGATGTGTGGCTATTCCCCAACGTCAAGAGCAATCACGTGGAAAAAACGATCCACCCCTGCCAGTTTCCCGTTGAACTGGTGGAGCGGCTCGTACTGTCCATGACCGATCCGGGCGATGCGGTTTTCGATCCGTATATGGGCGTTGGATCGTCGATCATCGCAGCCCTGATGCACGGCAGAAAAGCATACGGTTGCGACATCGTGCCCGAATACGTGGCGATCGCCCGCGAGCGGGTTCAGGCGCTGCACGACGGCACGCTCCGCACGCGCCCCATGGGGAAACCCGTGTACGATCCCGGCCAACGGCATAGCGGGCAGTGAAAAGCGTTATCCAAAGACGCTTATATTCTTCTCCGACGAACCGCCTTGCCCTTATGTCCATTCGCCCGTACATCCTTGCCGAAACAAACTGGAAGTCCGTTCGGCAAACCACATACGATGTGGCGGTCCTGCCCTGGGGCGCAACGGAAGCGCACAATTATCACCTGCCCTACTCCACCGATGTGGTCGAATGCGATCATATCGCCGCCGAGGCAGCGCGCAAGGCATGGGAAACCGGCGCCAACATCATTGTCCTGCCCACGATTCCTTTCGGCGTCAATACCGGGCAACTGGACATAAAGCTCGATATGAACCTCTACCCGAGTACGCAGGCCGCCATTCTCGGGGATGTTGTCGATGCGGTATCGCGCACCGAAATCCGGAAACTGCTTATACTCAACGGCCACGGAGGCAACGATTTTCGACAAATGCTCCGGGAAATCGGCGCCGCGCATCCAGAGATGTTTCTGTGTGAAATGCACTGGTTCCGGATTATGAACCTTGCGGAGTATTTCGAAATGCCGGTGGATCATGCCGGTGAAATGGAAACAAGCCTTATAATGTACCTTTGCCCTGAACTGGTGCTTCCGCTCGAAGAAGCCGGCGACGGTGCAGAGCGGCGGTTCAACATCGAGGGGTTACGGGAAAAATGGGTCTGGGCCGAACGACAGTGGTCGAAGGTAACCGACAGTACCGGGGTTGGAGACCCTTCGCGGGCCACTCCGGACAAGGGCGCTCGATTCTTTGACGATGTGACCACGAAAATCGCGGCGTTCCTGAAGGAACTGGCGGACGCCGATCTCGACGACCTGTACGAATAACCGACCGCCCCCGCTTGCTCCCGCATGACCTGCCTCACGCCTCCGCACCCGTTATTCCTGCGCGAATGTATGCGCAAATCCCTACTTTTCCATCTGTCATCAGGAACTTGCCGCCCCTCCGTTGGACCCTGACACTGCTTCGTTATTCATTCTCCTGCAGAACGCGCCTGTATTGCTGAGCGGGACATTCGTGGCCGCCTGCATAATCGCGCTGCTTGTACTCCTCCTGATGTCAGCGATCTTCTCCGGCTCGGAGGTAGCGCTTTTTTCGCTCACCGGCTCGGCGAAAGCATCGCTTGCGGAAGCGGGCGACCGCGCATCGAGGCGGGTGCTGAAACTTCTTGAACGCCCCCGGCGGCTGCTCATCACGATTCTGATCCTGAACACGGGAGCGAACGTGGCCGCCGCCATCGTAGCCGCCCTGTTGACCGCCAGGATCGCAACGGCAATGGGCTGGAGTTACGCCGTCACGGTCGTTCTGGAAGTCGTGGTGCTGACCTTCATCATCCTCGTCATGAGCGAAATCACGCCGAAATTGCTCGCGGTTCGCCATGCCGGGGCCTTCAGCCGGGCGGTTTCCGGACCGCTGGCGGCACTGCATCGCATCCTGTATCCCCTGTCCGGCTTCCTGGCCCGCTCCACACGATTCATGCGGGAGCGCCTTGAAACCGAAGGAACGCGCATCTCTCCGGAGGATCTGAAAACGCTCGCCGATGTGGGAGAGGCGCACGGCACCCTTGAAGAAGAGGAAAAAGAACTCATTTACTCGATCGTGGAGTTCGGGGAAACGTCCGTGCGGGAAATCATGGTGAGCCGCCTCGATGTGGTGGCGCTTCCGGTGACCTCCGGCATCGGGGAAGCCCTCAAACTGATCCGCAACACGGGGCATTCGCGTATTCCGCTGTACGCCGATCACCTCGACAATATACTGGGCATTGTGTACGCCAAGGACCTGCTACCCTATCTGCTGGGCGCCAATGGGGATACGCCTCTCGACTGGACGGAAGTAGCCCGGCCGGCCATTTTCGTACCTCCGGGCAAGAAGCTGGACGATCTGCTCAAGGATCTGCAAGCGAAAAAAACCCATATGGCTGTGGTCGTCGACGAATACGGAGGTACGGCAGGGTTGGTCACGCTCGAAGATATCCTGGAAGAAATCGTAGGAGAAATCCGCGACGAGCACGACGAAACCGAAGACCAACTGTACGAGCGGCTCGACGATGCTACGTACCTGTTCGATGCGCGCATCGACCTCGACGACGTGAACGAACTGCTGGACGCCTCGCTCGACACCGAAGCATACGACTTCGAAACGCTCGGGGGACTGATCTTTCACGAGACAGGAACGATCCCGGAAGAAGGCAACACGATGGAAATCGAGGGTCTTGTCATGCGGGTGGTAACGGTCGAAAACAACCGGATAGGCCGCGTACACGTGCGGCGCGCTCTGCTTTCAGGCAAGCGGGCAAGCGATGCAAACGCACCGGACAATCCGGCCTGAGCCATTGTATACCGCGCGGAAATTGCCTAACTTTGTACCGGGCACAGGCCCTCCCATCAATTAACCGGAGCCGAATGCGTCAGATACGAGAGTATTGCGGCATTTTCGGGATATTCAACGCCGAGGATGCAGCGCGGCATACGTATTACGGATTGCACGCTCTCCAGCACCGCGGTCAGGAGTCGTCAGGAATCGTCTCCTCCACCTACGACGAAACGAAGCAGCGCCGCGTCATGCAGGCCCACCGGGGACGAGGACTGGTGCTGGACGTTTTCGCCGATCAGTCCCTCTTCGAAACCAAGCTGCTCGGCACTGCCGCCATCGGACACAATCGGTACTCCACGATGGGCGCCTCGGACAACAAGGCGAACATCCAGCCGTTTGTTGTGCATTACAAAGGCGGCAACCTCGCCATTTCGCACAACGGCAATCTGTCGAACGCGCGCGAGTTGCGCCAGTCCTTCAGCGACCATGGCACCTTGTTCCAGACAACCAGCGACACGGAACTGGTCCTCCACCTCATCGCACAAAGCCGGCGAAGCAAGCAGATCAACCAGATCAGGGACGCACTCTCTCAACTGGAAGGAGCCTTTTCGCTCCTTATACTCACGGACGACAGCCTCATCGCCATCCGCGACCCGAACGGGTTCCGTCCGTTATCGCTGGGACGCCTGAACGAAACTTCGTGGTGCGCAGCCAGCGAAACCTGCGCCTTCGACCTGATCGGGGCCGAATATGTGCGCGACGTGGAACCCGGGGAGATCCTGGTGATCGACCGGGAAGGAGCCGAAACGGGGTCATTCCAGAGCTTCCATCTGCCCCGGTCGAACGAGATCAGCCAGTGCGTCTTCGAATACGTGTATTTCTCGCGTCCGGATTCTCGGATCTACGGGGAGATGGTGGACAAGGTGCGCCGGCAGATCGGCAAAGAACTGGCGCGCGAGGCGCCGGTCCCGTCCACAAAGAAAGGGGAAAGGCAGCCCATCGTCATCTCGGTGCCCGACTCATCCAATACCAGTGCGCTCGGGTATGTAAGCGAATGCCGAAAACAGGGCTATTCGGGCAAATTCGAGATCGGCCTCATCCGCAACCACTATGTGGGACGCACGTTCATTGCCCCCGGACAGGACCGGCGCGAAATGCGGGTGCGCTGCAAGTTCAACACGGTGGAGGGCGTACTTAAGGATCGCATCGTCGTCATTGTGGACGATTCCATCGTGCGCGGCACAACGGCCCGGTATATTGTCAACATGATCCGTGAGGCCGGCGCACGAGAAGTGCATTTCCGGGTGGCGGCGCCTCCTGTGATCAACCCCTGCTACTATGGCATGGATTTTCCCAGCCACGGCGAATTGTTTGCACACGAGTTCGGCTCCGACGAGGAGCGCGCGAAATGGCTCGGCGTCGATTCGCTGGCCTACCTGTCCGTGGAGGGATTGATGAAAGCCGTACGCAGCGCCAACCGGAGCGAGGCGGGCTACTGCAATGCCTGTTTTACAGGAAATTATCCGGTGCCGGTGCACGCCCCGGTCGTCAAGGAAGAAAACGAGTGGTAACGCTTCGCGACCACCTCTCCAGGGGTGTGCCGGGCGCGGTCGAACCGTGAGAGGTCTTCCGGCAGCCGGTCCCATACGGCACACCCGCCGCCCCATCGACTGATCCTGGAGAGAAAACGATGAGAAGGTTCGTGATCGGTCTGCTTGCGCTCTTTCGCCGGGTCTCTCTGGCGATGCGCAAACTCCGTGGGCAATCCGGGGACGATGCCGCTGCACAGCGAGTCGTCAGTGGCCAGGCCTGGGACGAGTTCTGCGACACACTGAAGGCAGCAGGCGCATCGCTGAACTTTCCGGGAGCGCCGCGCGATGCCTTCAATCAGGCCGAGGGCTATCGTTACCTCAGCCGCCTGACACGCGCAGGCCTCATGGCCTTTCTCGAGCACGCCGATCCGAGGGCGCCGGTCCTCCACCGCATCGCCCACGAAACGGTCAAACTCGGGGCCGACAACCCGGACAACCACTACCTGACCGCCGCCATCTCGGGCGCTTTCGAGTACCGGATCACCGGACGGCGCAACACCGTCGCCTACCTCGGATTCGGCACCCAGGCCGGGCATTACGGGCAGGGAGGCGGCATGCCTCCGACCGGCTACGTCGAAGCTGCGGAACTTGAGATCGACGACGACGGCCGCTTCGAACTGGTGCTCAGTTGCGAACGGCAGGAAGGAAACTGGCTCCCGATGACCCCCGAGAGCGGGGTCCTTATCGTCCGCCAGACGTTTTTCGACCGGCGTGCGGAAATCCCGGCCGAGTTGCACATCGAGCGCATCAACTGCTCCCCGGACGAGAAACGCCCGGCGCCGCTGACCGCAAAAAAACTCGACGAAGGACTGCGGTCGGCGAGCACCCTCGTTGCAGGCGCCTCTCTCCTGTTCGCAAAGTGGGCGCGCGACTTCCAGAAACACACCAATACGCTGCCCCGGTTCGACCAGGAGACATCGAACCAGGCCGGGGGCGACCCCAACATCGCCTACTACCACAGCCACTGGCAACTGGAAGAGGACGAGGCGCTGGTCATCGAGGCCACGCCGCCGGCATGTGAATTCTGGAACTTTCAACTCAACAACTACTGGATGGAATCGCTCGACTACCGCTACCACACCATCCATACCAACAAGCATATCGCGGAGTACGAGCGCGACGGTTCCGTCCGCCTCATCGTCGCGCACGAAGACCCCGGACTCCCCAACTGGCTCGACACCGCCGGGCACACCTCCGGGACCATGTGCTTCCGTTGGATCCGGGCCGAGGAGCACCCGACCCCTGTGACTCGGTGCGTCAAACTGCGCGAACTCCGTGCGCTCTGCCGTTGAGGAGATGGCGAAGCGGATTACCGAGACACCGACGGACTACGAGCGGCCGTACCGGCCTCTTCCCGTCGCGCTGCTGAATGCCGCCGGGCGCGTATCAGATCGTCTGGGAGATTCCGGCGGGCTCGACATCGACAAGATGATCGCCGCGGCGCGCAGAAAGACCGGCCTGTCGAACTTCGGTGACGAGTGGTTCATGGAAGCGTTGTCCGTACTCGTCCGCTCGATCAACGAGGAGGCCGATCTCACGCCTCTGGGCCGGTGGATCCAGAAGAAGCGGATCGAAGGGGCGCTGGCAACACGCCTGCGGGTCGAGGAACTGATCCGCAGGCGCCCGGAGATACGGGAAATCGACCTCGGCAGCATCCTCGTAATCGCCGGCCTCCAAAGAACCGGCACAACCACGCTGCATCGACTGATCGCCTCCCACCCGGATATACGTGCAGTTACAGCCTGGGAAGGACTGAATCCGCTGCCCCTCCCAGGCGAGAAGCCGGGCGACCCGCACGTCCGGATCAGACAGGCGCGTATCGCCGAACGCACCATCGCCTACCTGGCCCCCGCCTTCTTCGCCGTACATCCTGCTGAACACGATGCCCCCGAGGAGGATGTACTGCTGCTCGACGTGTCCTTCATGAGCCAGTCGGCGGAAGCGACCATGCATGTGCCCACCTACGCGCACTGGCTCGAGGACCAGGACCACACAAAAACATACGAGGAATTCCGAACCCTCCTCCGGATCCTGCACTGGCAACGTCCGTGTCGTCACTGGGTGCTCAAGACGCCCCATCACATGGAGTACCTCGACATCGTCCTCAAGGTATTTCCGGCCGCCACGATCGTGCAGACGCACCGGGACCCGCTCAAATCCATCCCCTCGTTCTGGAGCATGGTCGCCCACGGCAGGGGGATGTTCAGCGACCGCGTCGATCCTCGGGAGATCGGCGCACACTGGCTTGCGAAGACGTGCCGCCTGCTCGCGCGCACTGCCAGCGCGCGCGAAGCGGCGGATCCGCACCGCTTCATCGACATTTCCTACTACGATCTCGTCAGCGATCCGATGGCGCAACTTAGAAATATCTACGAACGGGCCGGTATCCCCTTCGGGGCAGACGCACTGCGCGCGACCGAACAAACTGCGAGCCGCAACGTCCAGCACCGCTACGGACGCCACATCTACGATGCAGGCCGTTTCGGCCTGACAAGGGAGGCGATCGAGCATCGCATGGCGCCGTACCGGCGCAGGCACGGCATTCCGTACGAGTAGGCGAGGAATAAAGCCCATGAACAAAATCTTCGAGGCCCTCCGCAGGGCGGTAAAAGACCGCATCGCCATCCGTCCGAACCTCGAGCCCCTGCCGGCTTCCGTTCGGATCGATGGCAAGACGTGTCTGGTGACAGGGGCTAACAGTGGGCTCGGCAAAGCCGTGGCCATCGATCTGGCCGCACGCGGCGGCCACGTCCTGATGGCCTGCCGGAGCGGACACCCTGATGCGGGCGAAGACGTCAAAGCCGCCTCCGGCTCCGACCGCGTCGAGATGTTGCGGGTCGATCTCTCCGACCTGCATTCGGTGCACCGGCTCTGCGATGAGTTGCGCGAGCGAGGAACGAGGATTGATATCGCGGTCCTCAACGCGGGCCTGATGCCGCGCCGCGCCCTCCGGACAGCCCAGGGTTTCGAGGCGATGTTCGCCGTCCACTTCCTCGCCAACCGCGTGCTGGTCGATCGCTGGTTGAAAGACGGAACGCTCCGCCCGGCGACGAGGATCGAGGCGGCGCCCCGCATCGTGCTCGTTTCGTCCGAGGCCCACCGCTCCGCCGAACCGATCGACTTCGAGCATTTCGGCGCGTTCGAAAACTACGGCCTGCGCGACGGACTCAAGCACTACGGCGCAAGCAAACTTGTCCTGTCCACGTTTGCAATCGAGCTCTCCCGCCGCCTCAACCAGGACGGCGGCGGGCACGTGGCGGTTCACTCGCTCTGCCCCGGCCCCGTACACTCCGCCATTGCCCGGAACGCCCCGATACTCCTCAAGCCGCTCATCTATCCGGTGATGAAGTTCTTCTTCCTCACGCCGGCCAGCGCCGCGGCGCCCGTGAACTACCTCTGTTGCGCCGACGACGCCGGTCAGCGCAGCGGCATCTACCTGCATATGCTGCGCGAGAAGCAACCGTCCGAACTCGCCATGAACCGGTCCAACGGCGCCAGATTGTGGGAGGCCAGTGAAGTGCTGCTCCACAGGTTCGCACCGCCCCCGGCGACTATACACGAGAGAGGACCCGCTACACCATGAAGCACCGACCGACATCCTCGCTCTCGAAGACACTCCACCACACAGCGGAACTCTTCACGCGTAAGCCGATAGCCGAACACGTCGACATGTCCGGCAAATATGTCATTGTCACTGGTGCAACGCCCGGATCGATCGGCTACGAAGTTGCCAAAACATTGGCCGGTTGGGGCGCCCGCGTCGTCGCTACCGGCCTGAAAAATATCGTTTCTCTCAGAGAAGCCCTCCGGAGAGATATGCATGACGGCAGTCAGTGCCCGAGCGACATCGAGGCGGGCCCGCTGGATCTCTCCGACTCGGCCAGCGTCGCGGACTTCGCCGCCTGGTACCGGGAATACTCCGGCGGACGACTGGATGTGCTGGTCAACAACGCCGGCATCCTCCTGAATGTGATCTTCCGCTGGCGTAAGCCCAAGTTCTCCGCCGACGGGTTCGAGATGCACTGGCGGACGAATTACCTCGGTGCGTTCCATCTCACGCGCCTGCTGCTGCCAATGCTCCTCGAGTCCGGCCGGCGTACCGGCGACGCACGGGTGATCAACGTCTCTTCTCACCATCACGACAAGGGAAAAAACGATCGCCCCTTCCGGAACACGGGCAGGCTTGATTCCTGGACCGCCTATGGCCAGTCCAAGCTGGCGCTGATCCAGCACAGTTTCGAGTTGCAACGCCGCTACAGGGCGGACTACAACCTGCGATCGGTTGCACTGCATCCGGGCTCTGTCTGCACGAACATGACCCTCGGCTGGCTGAACAAAACTCCCTGGCTGCGAACGATGAAGCCCCTCGTAATGCCGCTGGGCTCGCTGGTCCTCCTGACACCGGCCCAGGCCGCCCAGGCCGTCATTCACTGTGCAACAGGTCCTGTGCCGGAAGACAGTTATTATTATGAGCGCTTCCATCCGGTCGAGCCCGCCCCCGACGCCCGGGATGCAGCAGCGGCCCAGCGCCTGTGGGAAGAATCGGAACGCTGGTTCAGATCACTTGATCAGGAACAGGAGACATAGCATGTTCAAGTACGCCATCACTTCGGAACCGGTAGAAATCCATGCCCCGATCGACACGGTCTGGGATATCCTGGCAGATGTAGACCGCTACTGCGAATGGAACCCTTTTGCCCGGACGTACACACAGACCGACGTGCGCGTGGGCTCTTTTGTCGACTTCGACGTCAAACTGGGCCGCTATGACCGGAAGCAGACAGAACGGTTCGAGGAAGTCGAGCCGCCGACCCTCCTGTCATGGAGCACGAAGATCGGAAACGAGTTGCTGCTGAAAGCACTGCGGGAACAGCGACTCGAAAAACGGAGCGAGACCCGTTGCTCGTACTTCAACACGGATACGCTCGAGGGCCCGTTGGCGCCACTGGCCATCCTGCTGTTCGGCCGGGCCATGCGCCGAGGATTCGAAGATGTCGGCCGGGCGCTGAAGCGGACGGCAGAGGAACGGTACCGGGGGTAACAGCCCGCAGCGGGCCGGTATCAGCCGTCTGGTTCCGCCAGTTTGTCCCGTGCATCACGCGCCGGAATGCTCTGTCGGCGTGCTCCCATGCTTCGAGCGCGGCACGAGGACACAGTGCTCCGGGTGAGGCAGGGTACCGCAATGCCTGCTGCACAGGAAAGCATCCGTTGCTGGCGTACGCTCTGGTCTTCAAGGACGAAAACGAGTGAAAGCGAATTACGTATTTTTAACGAATTGCGTACCTTTTATCGGGTGATTGTACGACGGAAACGCCTGGAATAATATCCCACATCGAAATCCTTCATCGATGTTCTCCTCTCTACTTCGCCGCCGAAACCTTACGGTCGCCGCCGTGCTGGCGGTGGGCGCCATCGCCCTGTGGGCGTCCAGGGCCGGTGGAAGCGAGGTGGATTTCAACGAGGATATCCGTCCGATTCTCAACGAAAACTGCGTAACATGCCACGGCGGCGTAAAACAGCAGGCGGAGTTAAGCCTTCTGTTTCGCGATGATGCGCTCCAGCCTGCGGAATCGGGGAAGTACGCGATCGTACCGGGCCAGGCGGGAAAAAGCGAGCTCATTCGACGGGTCACGCATACCGATCCTGACGAGCGTATGCCTGCCGAGGGCCCGGCGCTCAGCGATCAGGAAATCAACCTGCTGAAACGCTGGATCGACAAGGGCGCCGCCTGGGAACCCCATTGGGCCTACGTGGCGCCGGGAACGCCGAATCTCCCGGAAGTATCCGATCCTGCATGGCCGAACAATGACATCGACCGCTTCATGCTGGCCCGACTGGACCGGGAAAACCTGCGCCCGTCGCCGGAAGCGGATTGCAGCGTGTTGCTGCGCCGCGTGAGCCTTGACCTGACAGGGCTGCCGCCCTCTCCGGAGGACACGGATCTCTTCTGCGAAGACCCGTCCGATATGCGGTATGAAGAAGCCGTGGACAAGCTGCTCGCCTCTCCACGGTTCGGAGAACGATGGGCGGGGTACTGGCTGGATCTGGCCCGCTACGCCGACTCGAACGGATACGAAAAAGACACCCCCCGCACGATCTGGAAATACCGCAACTGGGTGATCGAGGCATTCAACGAGGACATGCCGTTCGACCGGTTCTCGACGGAGCAACTGGCCGGTGATCTGTTGCCCGATCCCGACACGAAGCAACTCATCGCCACGGCGTTCCACCGGAACACGATGACCAATACGGAAGGCGGCACGGACGACGAGGAGTTTCGTGTCGCCGCTGTCATGGACCGCCTGAACACCACCTTCGAGGTGTGGCAGGGCACTACAATTGGCTGCGTGCAGTGCCACGGGCATCCGTACGACCCGTTCCGGGGCAAAGAATTTTACCAACTCCTGGCCTTCTTCAACAACACGGCCGATACGGATCGGGACAATAACGAGCCGAAGCTTTACGAATTCGACGAACGACCGGAAGAGGGCCACCGGCTGATTGCCGACCTGGAGAAGCTGGAAGAGGAGATGCATGCCGCCGTCAACCCCGACGATTTCGCGGCATGGACCCAACGCTTTGAGGAATACGCCCGCGATACGGACCGTCCTCCTTTTTTCGAGGAACGCGCCCTGTTCCCGCCGGTTATCCGGATCGCGCAGAAAGAAGCCGACCGGCGCAGCCCGAACGATATCTTCGTTCTGCGCAGCCTGTTCATCGACATGGAACCGGCCTTCGAGGCGATGCGTGCAGAGCGCTCCCGCCTGCAAGAAGCCATTGCCGAACTGGAACCGCTTACCACGCCTGTCATCCGGGAACTCCCGGCGGCCTCGGCGCGCACCACGCATATATTCGACCGGGGCAATTGGCTCGTACACGGCGAACCCGTCGAGCCCGATGTGCCCGATGCGCTGCCGGCCTTTTCGGAGGATGCTCCAAGAAACCGCCTGGGGCTCGCGCAGTGGCTCTTCGACCCCGCCAACCCGCTCACGGCCAGGGTCGCGACGAACCGTTTCTGGGAGCAGTTGTTCGGGGCCGGCATCGTCGAAACGGTTGAGGATTTCGGGACGCAGGGCGAACCGCCTACCCACCCGGAACTGCTGGACGCCCTTGCCCTGCAATTTTCGCAGGACTTCGAATGGAGTGTAAAGCGGCTGCTCAAGGAAATCGTAACCAGCGCCACCTATCGCCAGTCGTCGCATGTCTCGCCTGAATTGCTCGACATCGATCCGGACAACAGGTTACTCGCCAGAGGACCGCGTTTCCGGCTATCCGCCGAGCAGATCAGAGACCAGTCCCTCGCCGTCAGCGGACTGCTCAGCGACAAGATGCTGGGACCCAGCGTGTTTCCCCCGCAACCGCCGGGGCTCTGGACCAATCCGTACAGTGACCTCACGTGGGTAACGAGCGAAGGAGAAGACCGCTACCGCCGCGCGCTGTATACCTACTGGCGCCGAACCGTCCCGTACCCGTCGCTGCTCGCTTTCGACGCTATGAGCCGGGAGTTGTGCACTTCCCGGCGTATCCGCACCAATTCGCCGCTGCAATCGCTCGTGACGCTGAACGACCCCGTGTATGTCGAAGCGGCCGTGGCGCTCGCCCGCCGCATGCAGGAAGAAGGATACGACACGCCCCAAGACTGGCTGCGGCAGGGATATCGCCTTGCACTGCAACGGGACCCGCCTGAGGAAGCACTGGAACATCTGGTAACCCTGTACGAAACGGCGCTGGCCGACTACCGGCAACGTCCGGAAGCCGCCGCCGCGCTCGTTCATATAAAAGAGAACGCCTTCGCCGGATACGAAGAGACAGTGCAAACGGATTACGGCTCCGAACCGGCGTATGCCGTGCCCGGTCCGGCCTCCCCGGCAATGACAGGATCCGCTTCGCCGGAAGAAGGCGCCCTTGCCGTCGCGGCGAACGCTATCCTCAATCTCGACGCCTTCCTGACCAAAGAATAACTATGGGATATTCTGATCATGACTGATGCAGCGTACAGGGAGCGGCGTCTTGACGCGCTCCACCGGATCACCCGGCGTCACTTTCTGAAAACCGCCGCCGCAGGCTTTGGCGGTCTGGCCCTGCCGACCCTCGCCGGATGCGCCGCCGCCGATTCCGCGATCCAGGGTGCTGCGAACAGTGTCCGGGGGCTCCACTTCGCCCCGCGCGCAAAGCGGGTCATTTTCCTGCATATGGCCGGGGCGCCGTCCCAGCTCGAATTGTTCGACTACAAGCCCGAACTTCACCGTCTGGATGGGCAGTTGTGCCCGGAATCCCTGCTGGAAGGCAGGTTCTTCCCCTTCATCAAGGGGACTCCGAAGATGCTGGGGCCACAGGCTGCGTTTGCGCAGCGCGGAGAGAGCGGCGCATGGGTCTCGGACATGCTCCCGCACTTCGCAAAGGTGGCCGACGAGGTCACGTTCCTCAAGGCGATGCACACGGACGAATTCAACCATGCCCCGGCGCAACTCCTGTTGCACACGGGACATGCCCGCCCGGGGCGGCCGAGTATGGGATCCTGGGCCATCTACGGACTCGGTTCGGAGAACCGGAATCTGCCGGGCTTCATCGTGCTGCTCTCCGGAGGCAAGCAGCCCGACGGGGGACGCAGCGTATTCGGCAGCGGCTTTTTGCCCACCGTCTACGAGGGCGTACAGTGCCGCTCGCACGGCGATCCGGTACTGTATGTGGGCAATCCCCAGGGCATGAGCCGCGAACTGCGCCGGAAATCCATTGAAACGATCAACGCGATCAACCAGCGGGACTACGAGGAGGTCGGCGACCCCGAAACGCTGTCGCGTATGGCCCAATACGAAATGGCCTTCCGCATGCAGATGTCCGTACCGGAAGCCATGAACATAGAAGACGAACCGCAGTGGGTCCACGACATGTACGGCACGAAACCCGGCGCGGTCTCCTATGCGAACAATTGCCTGCTCGCGCGGCGACTGGTGGAACGGGGCGTGCGTTTCGTGCAGCTGTTCCACTGGGGATGGGATGCGCACGGCGCCAGTGCAGCGGAAGCACTCAACATCGGTTTCAAGGAGCGCTGCGACGAGACAGATCGACCCACAACGGCCCTCCTGCTGGACCTCAAACAGCGGGGACTCCTCGAAGATACGCTCGTGGTATGGGGCGGCGAGTTCGGCCGTACGCCGATGCTGGAAAACCGCACCGGGGACGACAATCCCTTCGTAGGCCGCGATCACCACACGGACGTGTACACCATGTGGGTAGCGGGCGGCGGCGTCAAGCGCGGGTTCACCTTCGGCGAAACGGACGAGATCGGATACTCGGCCGTGAGAGACCGCGTACACATCCATGACCTGCAGGCAACCATCCTGCACCTGATGGGCATGGATCACGAACGGCTGATCTTCGAACACCAGGGACGGGACTACCGCCTGACGGACGTACACGGAAAAGTGGTGCGGCAGATTCTGGCGTAAACAGTTCCGCCGACAGAACAGCTTTCGCCCCTCATCGGCACGTTACATGGAGTGAGGATCGCCGGATTGCACCCAAGCGCAGACCCGGCGATTTTTCGGTCATCGGCTCAGCATGCATATCGAAAACATTTCCCGCTGGAGACCGCCGCCGGAGTGGCCCCGGATCACCGTGATCGATGCGCATACGGCGGGCGAACCGCTGCGCGTGATCATCGACGGCTACCCTCCCCTCGAAGGTAATTCCATTCTGGCCAGACGGCGCCATGCGCAACAGCGCCTGGATCATCTTCGCCGGGCGCTCATGTGGGAGCCCCGCGGTCATGCGGACATGTACGGATGCCTGCTTACGGAACCGGTCACGGAAGAGGCGGATTTCGGGGTCCTGTTTCTGCACAACGAAGGCTACAGCACCATGTGCGGTCACGGAATCATCGCCGTGACCAGAGTAGCGCTCGAAACCGGCCTGCTTCCCGGAACCGATCCCGTAACCTGCGTGCGCATCGACACCCCGGCAGGCCTGGTTACAGCCTTCGGGCATTGGGAAAACGGACAGGTACGGCGCGTTTCCTTCGAGAATGTGCCGTCCTATGTGGACAGTCTCGATCAGACGGTGGATGTCCCGGGATTGGGCTCGGTACACTACGATCTGGCCTTTGGCGGCGCGTACTATGCTTTTGTCCGGGCGGAAGAGGTTGGTCTCGCCTGCGAGGGGCGCCACACGCCGGAGCTCATTGCAAAGGGAATGGCGATCAAGCACGCCATCATGGACAGCCGCGCCATCCGGCATCCCTTCGAAGAAGACATGGGCTTCCTGTACGGGACGATTTTCATCGGTCCGGCCGAACATGACGGCTCGCACAGCCGGAACATGTGCATCTTTGCCGAAGGCGAGGTGGATCGCTCCCCCACAGGTACGGGGGTCAGCGCACGGGCCGCCATCCATCATGCCCGGGGTGAAATTGCAACGGACGAACCGCTGGTCATCGAAAGCATCATAGGAAGCACGTTTACCGTGCGCGTCAAAGCCCGCACCACCTTCGGTGCTCACGAAGCGATTATCCCGGAAGTGTCCGGGGAGGCCTATATCACCGGCCGCAGCACATTCTGCCTGGACCCCGACGACCCCTTGCATCATGGCTTTTTGCTACGCTGACTAACCTGCCTCTGCATGTCCCGGATTCGTTTGTTGTCCCGCGAGGATGTCCGGCAAGCGCTGGATATGCCCACCGCCATTGCGCGCATGGGAGAAGCCTATGCCGCCCTGTCCGGCGGACGAGCCACGGTACCCGTACGCCAGAGCCTGCCCATCCCTGAACACAAGGGGCAGGTCCTGATTATGCCGGCCTGGTTGCCGCACACCGGGTTGGTCAGTGTTAAAATCGTCTCGGCGTATCCGGAGAATCGGGGCCGAAAGTTACCCTTCATCCAGGGCCTCGTGGTGGTGCTGGATGCTGAGGAGGGCCGCCCCCTCGCCATCATGAATGGCGAATATCTTACGGCGCTGCGGACTGGAGCCGGAGCGGGACTGGCCACGGATTTGCTCGCAAGAAAGGATGCCGGGGTGACGGCTGTTTTTGGCCCCGGCGTGCAGGGGCAGACGCAACTGGAAGCCGTATGCGCGGTGCGCGACATCCGGCGTACGTACGTTTTCGGAAGGACCCCCGAAAAAACCGGGGCGTTCGCCCGCGAAATGACGGCGCTGCTGAACCATGAGGTGCTCCCGGCGACCGAGCCGGGTCAACTGCGCGAGGCGGATATCGTATGCACCGCCACCTCGTCACGCACCCCGGTGTTTGCGCACGCGGATCTGGCCCCCGGCGTCCACATCAACGGCGTGGGCTCTTTTCGCCCCGATATGGCCGAAATTCCTGCAGAAACGATACAGGCGGCAAAAATCGTCGTGGATCAGCGCGCAGCCTGTCTGGCCGAAGCGGGGGACATTATACAGGCCCTGAACCGGAAACTCATCGACGAAAACCATATCTACAGCGAGATAGGCGAGATCGTCTCAGGAGATATGCCGGGGCGAACCTCGCCGGACGAAATCACCCTGTTCAAATCAGTGGGAAATGCTGCGCAGGACCTGGCGGCTGCCGCGCATATAGCCAAGGAGGCGGAGAAGCGCGGTTTGGGGATGGAGGTGGAGGTGTAGGGGAAAGCTCGCGTTTGAGCTGGATTTGTGCTGCATCGTCAGTTAATTGACAATCGAGCTCCGACTGCGTATTCTATTGCGCCAACCGCTATGCGAGGCGGCAGGCACCCGATGTGATAGTACTCTTAAAGACTGGCTGTATGGACACTAGTATTCTGACACCTAAAGGTTTATTTGGAAAGGATATTCGATACACAGTTCCCGATTTCCAGCGACGGTATGTGTGGACGCAAGAGGACCAATGGGAACCACTTTGGGAAGATACACGCAACACCGCCGAAGATTATCTGGAGAAATTAGGTGAGTCGAACGACAAGGAGAAGGAAATTCCGGCTGAGCAGAAAACCGCCCGCCACTTCCTGGGTGCCGTTGTCGTTCAACAAGTTAATACGGCAACCAAAGATATAGAGCGACGTGAAGTCATAGATGGCCAGCAAAGGCTTACGACGCTCCAACTCTTGCTGGATGCAATTCAGTATGTCTGTGAAAATCATGATGTGCGGGGCGTGGCAACACGTCTCTCCAAACTTGTTACCAACGATCAAGACTTGGTGAAAGATGATGATGAAATATTCAAGCTATGGCCAACAACGAGTGACAGAGAGGCGTTCAGGCGTACCATGCACAACGGTTTGGCAACCGATGGCCACGAAAATTCCCGTATCGTGCAGGCACATGAGTACTTCCAATTACAGGCAAAAGAATGGATCGGCTCAAACCCCGAGTCAATTCAAGGCCGTGCGGAAGCACTTGAGACAGCAGTAACCAAGATGCTTCAGATGGTGGTGATTGATTTGGGGTCTCAGGATGACCCGCACATTATCTTTGAGACTCTGAACGCGCGTGGCACACCTCTGTTGGAGTCCGACCTCATCAAGAACTACGTCACATCCAAAGCTGGACAAACTGTTCAGGATGACATCTGGGGGGATCTTGACGACGATTGGTGGCGAAAAGAACTCAGGCAAGGGCGCCTGATCAGACCGCGTATCGATGCCCTTCTCGACTATTGGCTAGAGATGGATACGAAAGATGACGTCACCGCTGGCAGAGTCTTCAACGTGTTCAAGAAAGTCGCAGACAGTCGGCAAATCGCAGATATTATGTCAGCTGTCAAAGCTGATCTGTCAAACTATCGCCGCTACGAGGAGGGACCTCGCAAGCCGATAGAAGAGGTGTTTCACTATCGAGCAAGCGTCATGCAGATGGGTGCATTTACCCCAGCGCTTCTAACCATTTTATCCAGGCCAGATAAAGCTCGCTTCGGAGCCTTGCAGGCGCTCGAAAGTTTTCTTGTTAGACGAATGGTGTGCCGGAATACTACCAAGGACTACAACAGGCTGTCGCTTGACCTTGTCCGCGCACTGCTGGACAAATGTGGGCCGGAGAGTGCCGATAAGGCAGTTGTCGGATTTCTAAGAGATCAGGAGGCAGATTCCAGGCGGTGGCCGACTGACGAAGACTTGGAAAATTCCCTCTGCACTTTGCCACTTTACCGACTCCTGACGAGGGGCAGACTAAGGTTGGTTCTGGAGGGAATCGAGCAAAAGTACCGCGAAAATCATTTTGCCGAAGAAACCGATGTGCCAAAATATCTGACCATAGAACATGTGCTCCCTCAGAGTTGGGAAACACATTGGCCGCTTCCGAATGGCGTTGATGAACTCGAAGCAAAACAAAAACGAAACTCACTAATCGACACAATTGGCAATCTCACGCTGATCTCAGGCCGTCTGAATTCGTCAGCAAAAAATGCGCCTTGGGAACGTAAGCGGGAAACGCTGGAAAAACACAGCGTTTTTTTCCTGAACCGGGTACTATTGGCCGAATCAAAGGATACTACTTGGGACGAGCAATTCATTGAGGCCCGCAGCAAGAAAATGGCTGAGATGGTGGCTGAGGTCTGGCCGGGACCAGATTCCTCCGCTTGGAATAGAGATTCATAGTCGCCGGACAGGTAGTAGGGTTAGGAATCTTCGCATAATTGTGTAACCGAATTTCATGTTTCGATCAGTACTCTGTCGCGATAGAGTATGACGAACCGGTTGAGTATGGCCTTCCAGTCTCGTATCGGTCAAAAACCCATGTAGAAACGTCTGATGTCTCTCCGTGAACTCGGTCAGGTTAACTACCTCCTGATCCAAGTAAACTATGTCCACCTTTGAATATTCACACTGTTTACAGGACAAGCCCCATCGACCTCTATTTGTCCGGCGAGGGAACATCAACTACAATGACTATATTGCGAACGCAATATCTTGATTCTTTTCTTGTAATTGTCTACATTTGGTCTATATGTACTGCCTCCATTGGCGATTGTAACCTTCGACACAGCCAGAAGTTACGGCCGACAAAACAACTAACTATGCCGCTCGAAACTGTAAATCCAAATAGCCAAGCTGTACGTGTCCACGCAAATTATGCTTGGTCTGAGAGCATTAAGTGGCATGTTATCCAAGGAATAATCCCGGGGACTCGTGCATACAGGGTGATTGCTGAGGGACTGCGTAACCACAAGCCATATTACTTGCTACTGAAAAAACACAGTGAATATACTTTTCTGGCAAGTATTATGATGCTATCAGAGTACGGTGAGGTGACACCTATAGAGTTATGGATAGATATAGGGGACATGGGCGGTTTTGCCTCTGTCTTGGAGCACCTATATCGGAATGCCCCTTGGTCAATTGCAAACACGGATTGGCCAATACTTTGGCGCCGTGCAAGCAGACAAACCTCTGATCACTCGCGTAGGTACGTGACGATTGATGATTTCATATAAAAAGCAAGGTCAAACAGTCTGTATGCGAGTAGAGTTGGTTTCATTTGATTGGGGACACTCTGGTGAAATATCGAGAAATGAAAATCATAACCAAGGTTTCCATCCTAAGTTGTCTCGATAAAACGACGCGCTTTTTCCTCATTTTCTGCGAGTGTAATAAATGTCCAAGAACCGAGGGGATGCCAATCAGGTACGTAGCTATCCAATTTCCCGTTTGGAAGAAGCCAATGGTGTGCTGCACCAGGCAGTGCCTTTGGGGCAATAGGATGTTTGGCTCGGTGGTTGTGATATACATCCAGGCCTTCAGTCCATGTCTCGGAGTGACCGGGCGTATTCACGACATGCCTAAATGGACGGGGCTCTGCCGTATTCCGATTATGGTTATAAGAGAATCCTTCGCGGACAAGGATCACTTTTTGAGACCCGAAACCAGCCACTATCCCCATGCGATTGAATTTCGAGATCGTACCGCTATTGTTGAACAGTACTGCGCTTACATTCTCTGCGCCTGGTAAATCGAAAAATCCTGAAGGAATAATCTTCTCACCGCGTTGATGCTTCGTCAACCTTCGGGGTGTGATTTTCAGATTTCCTGTGCTCTCATAATGCCAATCGTAATCGAACCCATAGAGATATACCGGCAAGGCCGAACGCGTAAAGACCATTGAACCAAGTTCTGCAAAGTCCTGAATAGCGAATAAAAGGGGCTTTCCTGAAACATTTCGCCTCTTCCAATACTCCTTTTTAAGCTTTGAAGTCAACGGACTTCCAAACTTGATCGGCATATATTCGCGAAGAAAATTGTGGAGTTCCTCTGGGGTGTTCCGAGACGGTGGTGGCACAATCGCTCCGGCCTCGTCCAAGGTCGGATTTGTAGTCAGTGCTTCGACCGTAAATTCTCTGGAAATGCCGACACATGTAAAATCGGGAACGGCATAATCCCTCTTGATATGGTAGCCCATCTCCACGAGCGTCGCAAAGATGTATAATTCCCAAAGTCGGGCGTTGAAGCCAATGGTCTGGAATTGCTCAACGAAGTTGCCGTCAGCATCTTCATACCAATGCATCATAGACTCAATGACACCGCGGGCTGGCGAAAATTCCTCCTGTTTGGATAACTTTATAAAATCCTCGCTGTATTGCTTGGATGGCCCGAGTGGAGCAAAAAAATCTACTGGCGTTCCAGCTTCATCGCCTTGGTAGTATTCCTCGTCGGGCGCCATGGACAAGCGCTCCATCTCCCTTCGCAATGCTACCTCGGAGCGACGTTTCGAGGGGCAGAAATCCTTTGTTTGCCCAATGCATCGAAAGCGGCCTTTCCGATCACGTCCCAGAACTATTCCGCCGAAGTCGTTATCTATTCGATCTCGGATGACGACACCCAGAACACGCTCCCGACCATGTTCGAACCACCCGAGTTCTTCTGCGATCTGACCGGCCAGCGGTTTGCGGCAGTAACCAGCCAAGATGTTGAAACGATCTTGAGAAATTGGGCGCATTGCTCCTTGTCTGTGAAATGCCTTCTATTAGCGAGGATTATCTTTGGAGATAAGCGGTCTTCAGGGTTCTATAATCGCTCCGTCTTGCACATCACGCCTGCCTCAATGTTCACAAATCGGCAAACGAATCGAATTTCATCCTGAATCGATTCTTTTCAAGGTAAGCCTTGGCCTCGTCGGCCTGCTCGACAGTAATAATCCCGGCTCTGATTGCCCGCAACAATATCTCTGGTGTGGTCAAAATCCGGTGCTCGCCGATACGTTCGCGGGCAATGCGAAGAAACAGGCCGCGCTCATCCGAAGCCAATAACCACCCCCGGTACTCGGCCGTTGCAAGACAGGCCGCTTCTCCGACACCCATCACTTCCGTCAAATCGGCGAAGATGCGTAACTCGCTCGGATCGGCGCCTTTCTGCTTTTGAAGCAGGCTAGCGTCAAACGCATCGGAGAGCAATGTTTGCTGATCTGGACGAGTGATTTCTTTATGCACTGCATCCGCTACAACAAAACGGTAACCGGAAATGGCACCCAGTATGTCTACCCGGTTCAGAAGAAGGAAATTGATAAGAACGCTGGCATCGACTGCAACGGTATGCATCTCCCCCCTCTGCCGTAAACTTCAGCATTCCCCGCGCATCACGTCGACAGGTTCGATTTCGCCTAAACCGGCTTTCTCCAGCAGCGCATCCGCATCGCGTTCGGGAGCTGCCAACTGGACGAGTTCCCGGAGTTTGCTCCGGGTAATTGCCTCGCGCCGCAGCGCCTCGATTCCCAGCGAGAGAAACCGCGAGTGAAATTGATTCCTTGCAGTCTTATGATCTGGTTCGGGAAGACCAAGAATCTCACTTATAACGCGGCCACGACCAACCTTATCCTCAGCAGCCAATCTCGTTCGCTCGCTCTCGTCAATTATGCGAAGGCCTTTCAGGCGATACAGCATCGCGGTGCGGCTCACGTTAAAATGATGGGCCAGTCGAACAAGATCATGCATTTGAATATCCTGGCTCCCCGGTTCCATACGCCCCTCCACATGCAGGGCAGACTCCCCATCATATACATCCATTTGGCCCCGGCTGGGGCGACCCTTGGCGAGGCCGTGCACGAAGGATCGGACAGCGTTCTGAGGCATCAGAAAAGAAGCGGCGAATGCATTGGCTCGCACTTCGTTGAGATTGGATCGGTCGCTCGAACGACTCAGCATGCCGCGGATTTCCCGATCAAGAAGCACATGAGCGTATTCGTGCGCACACGAAAAGCGCCTGCGCAAGACATGGTGCTGCCGATTAACCGCAACCAGCATGCCATGTCTGGCATCGATCAAAGTCAATCCGGATATATCGTCGGGCAAGTCCACCTGTGCAGTGCGGATACCCTGGCCCTCAAGAAGATCGACTACATCCGGCAGCGGAGCATCCCCAAGATTGAGGCGGTGGCGCTCCTTCGCTGCTACGAGCGATCCTTGCTGAACCGCATCCCATTTGGAATCCGGCGGAGGAACCGGATAGATCGGAATGGTAGCTAGCCCACGATCCAGACCAAGGCGACGTTCCAGATTGGTGATCTCACGCCCAAGGGTGACGCATTGGCGCAACGAATCCAGGACCTCTGTATCTGCCGAAACACCCGATTGCCGCCGAAAAAGCGCCATGACTGCCTCGCCCTCCGGATAATCCTCTTCGAGAAAGTCTTGAAGGTTCCGCCCATAGAGATGCGCGAGCCGATGAAGTTCCAGGCTCGACACCCCGCGCCGGCCCTGCTCCATTTGAGAAATGGTCGCACGGGAAATTTCGAGGTGGTCGGCCACCTCTTCCTGGGTCATCTGACAAGCTTCACGCGCTGCGCGGATTCGGCGGGCGAGCTCGCCTTGCGTGATAGCCACAGTTAATAGGTTTAGGCTTGGTGGGTTTGCAAGTTCCTACCGATCGTGGGCTGCTTCGTTCCATCACTTTAGCGACTGTACTGCTTCATGATTGCATTGACATGAGTACTGCCAACCCAAACATGCGCTACGCGACGCCCGTAAACATCGTGTGCATTCGTCTGAATAGTGACGTACTTGTTCAAAACAAGACGCGTAAGCGCATTCTTCGCTGCCGCATACCCGGGTGCCCCTCGTTCGGGGGTATTGACATTGGCAAGCCGGACTCGGGGATGACCACTAGATGTTTCAAAGGTATCCCCATCGATAACGTTGGTAACGTATTCCATAATTGCTTCCTCCTGGTTGACGAACTCGGCATGACCAATTCTCTTTTCTCATCCCGTGCTCAATTACATGGCCCGGATACTGTATCCGGACCGTACATGTGAATGATACAAAACAAAACATAAAATGTCAAATAATGGATTATATGAATTATTTCACGTCAAACGCGCCTGCCCAGACGTATCCCATCTCCCACCAATCCACCGCCACGAATGCGCCATTCCGCCCCCCTGCCTATATTGGCGGCATCACGCCATTCAGATCGAACCCGATGAACGGTAACCGGACCATGCCTTCGTTTCAGTCTCTGTGCTTCCGCATGGGGAGGCGCCTGTTTGCAACCGCGCTGGCTGCGACCCTCCTGTGGATAGCCGGATGCACGCGTCCGTCCGTACCCATCGCTCCTGTTGAAGCGCCCGCCACGCCGGTCGAATCGCGGCACGGCATGGTCGTTTCCGCGAAGATCAAGGCTTCCGAGGCGGGTGTCGAGGTGCTCCGGCAAGGCGGCAATGCAGTGGATGCAGCGGTGGCCACCGGGTTTGCGCTGGCGGTTACCTACCCTCCGGCGGGCAACCTCGGCGGCGGCGGTTTCATGGTGATCCGTTTCGCGGACGGGGACAAGGTTGGAGAATCAGGGAGCGGAGCGGGACATGGCGGGGGTGAAGCAGGACAATCTCCCACCCCGGCGGTAACCACCATCGACTACCGCGAGAAGGCGCCCGCCGCGGCCCACCGGGACATGTATCTCGACAACGAGGGACAGGCCATTCCCCAACTTAGCCGACTGGGATACCTTGCCTCGGGCGTGCCGGGTTCTCCGGCGGGACTGGTCATGGCGCATGAGAAATATGGCCGTCTCTCCCTGGCGGAGGTGATGGCTCCGGCGATTCGCCTTGCGGAGGAAGGGTTTGTGTTGAGCCGGCGGGATGCGGGGGGACTGAATGCGCAGCGCGACGTCTTTGCACAGTTCGAGAGCACCGCAAAGTATTTCACGAAATCCGCTCCCGACCAGCGCTATGAAGCAGGGGAGCGCTTTGTGCAGCAGGACCTTGCGGAGGTCCTCCGGCGAATCCGGGACCGGGGTTGGGCCGGATTCTACGAAGGCGAGACCGCCGAACTGATCGCCGCAGAGATGGCGCGCGGCGGCGGATGGATCACGATGGAAGACCTTGCGGCCTACGAGGCCGTGGAGCGCGCCCCGCTTTCGGGTACGTACCGGAGCTACCGGTTCTTTGCGATGGCGCCCCCGTCTTCCGGAGGCGTGGCCCTGGCGCAATTGCTCAATGCCGTGGAGCCATACAACATGGCAGATATGGGCCATCATACGGCATCCGCGGCCCACCTGATGGGCGAAGCAATGCGGCGCGTCTACGCCGATCGGGCGCAGTGGCTGGGCGACCCCGATTATTTCGCGGTCCCGGCAGCCGCACTCATCCGGAAGGAATACATGCAGCAACGCATGGCAGGATTCGACCCCGACAGAGCGGATTCCAGTGCAGCCGTGGCGTACGGGGACCCGCTTGCCTTCGAATCGTCCGAAACCACACATTATTCCGTAGTCGACGCGGACGGGCAGGCCGTCAGCGTAACCACCACGATCAACGGCAGCTACGGATCGAAGGTGGTGATCGACGGCGCCGGCTTCTTCATGAACAACGAAATGGACGATTTCTCCGCCAAGCCGGGAGCGCCCAACATGTTCGGGCTGCTCGGATCGGAGGCCAACGCCATCGAACCGGGCAAGCGCATGTTATCGTCCATGACGCCCACCATCGTGGAGGATCCCTCGGGAGAACTGTTCATGGTGATCGGATCGCCCGGAGGAGGGCGTATCATCACGACGGTATTCGAGGTGATGCTGAACGTCATCGACCATGAAATGAACATTCAGGAGGCGGTAGCGGCTCCCCGGATTCACCACCAGTGGTTGCCGGATGTGTTGTTCTACGAGGCGCAGGCGCTTTCCGAAGACACCCGACACGGGCTGGAGCGCCGGGGCTGGACCCTGAATAACAACGGCGCATGGGGACGAGCGGACGGCATTGTGGTGCGCCGGGACGCGGAAGGCGTGTTGTACCGGGGCGGCGCCGACCCGAGAGGAGACGATGCGGCGGCGGGATATTGAGTCGCATCCCCCGCAGCCCGCTCACCGAAAAAGCACCACCTGGCCGGTTTGGGTGGAATATCCTGCGGACAGGCGGTAGAAATACACCCCGTTCGGCAATCCCTCCGCCTCGAAGCTCGCCTCGTACAAGCCCGCCGGCTGCATCGACGAAACCAGCACCTCCACTTCACGACCTGCCGCATCGTAGACCACCAATTCGATAGAGGAGGGGCGCTGTAATTCATATCCGATGCGCGTCGTGGCCCGGAATGGATTAGGATAGGCGCCCGTTAACGAGAAGCGCTCCGGCACTTCTGCCTCGTCTTCAATACCGGTTACGACCGAGCTGAATGAGAAGACCGTTCGGTCGCCACTGACCGGGTCAATCCGGACCAGCGCCACCATACCTTCTTCATACGCACCTATATAATACGGCACCACAAAATTGCCATCGGTCTCTATCGCAAGATCACTGGGCAGCGAAAAAATTGGGCCGCTTCCGGTGGTATCATCCGATACGATCATGCGATCACCACTGACCGGATCAATCCGCATCACTGCTTTTCGGCGCCCATCCAGCGCCACTATGCTGCCGTTGGACTCTACCACAAGGTCTATGACATGCAAAAGATTTGGGCCGCTCCCGGTAGTATCATCCGATATGATCATGCGATCACCGCTGACTGGATCGACCCGCATCAGTACCCTGTGACGTGGGCCCCGTTCAGACATATATGCCACCACCAGACTGCCATCAGCCTCTACCGCAAGTCCACGAGCCAACGAAAGAACCGGACCGCTGCCAGTAGTGTCATCCGACATGATCATGCGGTCGCCAGTGACCGGGTGGACCCGTACCAGCGCATCAGTATCCATTATTACCAGACTGCCATCGGCCTCTATCGCAAGATCACGAGGCCAATCAAAGAATGGACCGCTTCCGGTTCGGTAATTCGATACAACCATCTGATCGCCAGTAACCGGATCCACACGAACTACCCCGTAATGGTAAATATCTGTCATCACCAGACTACCATCGGCCTCAACTGCAAGCCCTATTGGCTCCGACAAACCCGGACCGCTGCCAGTAGTGTCATCCGACATGATCGTACGGTCGCCAGTGACCGGATCAATCCGAAATATCGACCCGGGGCCCGACCGGGAAGTAACTCCCATCAACAAACTCCCATCGTCTTCTACCGCAAGGCCGCGAGGAGACAAAAAGGCTGGGCCCGTACCAATGTTCTGCCCAAGGAGCGGGGTCGAAAGAAAATCTCCAGAGAAGAACAGGACCGCACAGGTTGAGCAAGTAAGGGCGACATACTTTGAACATAGAGCCCTTTTTGCCTTGGCAAGCAAGTAGATCATGATTCGTCCCCGCCATTGTAACCGAAACCGCTGATATTCCTTGATCCCGATGCCAGGTTTCAGGATGCAGGTCATGCGGGTAATAAATAGCAGCGCACCCGGAAATTCAATCCCCATCACCTCAAAAACCAGGGAAGCACCTGATAATCCCTTAAGGCGAAGCGCTCGCCCCCGCCGTGCACCAGCACGCCGCCGCGGTTAGGGTTTGCGGGAATAGATGTCCACCAGTCCAGCGTGCGCATGGCGTCGTGAGCAACCGTTTGCCCGGATTTAATCTCCATCGGGATCAGCCGGTCCCCGGCATCGATCAGAACATCGATCTCGTGGCCCGTGGCGTCTCGCCAGAAGAAAAGCGGAGCGTCCCGGCGCATAGCGGCGAACGCCTTTATCAGTTCCGCCACCACGAACGATTCGAAAATGGCCCCGCGCAACGGGTGCCGCTCCAGTGTAGCGCCGTCGCGAATACCGAGCAGGTAACAAATGAGGCCTGTGTCCAGAAAATGTAACCGGGGGCGCTTGCGCAAACGCTTACGATAGTTGATATGATGAGGCGGAAGCGTAGCCGCGAGATACCCGATTTCAAGAGCCGTGAGCCAACGCCGGGCAGTGGTTTGGGTAACACCCGCATCGCCAGCCAGACTGTTCAGATTCAACTCGGAGGCGGTCCGGGCTGCTGCGAGTCTCATGAACGTCTCAAAAGCCCGCAGGTCCGCAACGCGCAGGACTTCGCGCAAGTCGCGTTCGACATAGGTTCGAAAATAGTCCCCGAACCATTCGTTCGCGGCAATACCCCGATCATGCACCGGCGGATAGAAACCGGCGGCGAGCGTTTCCCAAAGGCCGTCGGCGGGCAACGATCCGGCGGGGCGACCTGTTGGCGCATCCCGGTCCAGCGTGAATGGATCCACAGGAGGCAGCCCTCGTATCTCGGCAAGCGAAAAAGGATACAAACGCAACAAGGCGGTTCGGCCCGCCAGCGTTTGCGACACCGACTCCATGAGCAGGATGTTTTGGGATCCGGTGACAATGAAACGACCGGGACGGTCGTCGTCGTCAACGAGTACCTGTATATAGGATAGCAGGTCGGGGACACGCTGAATCTCGTCGAGAATCATACGATCCCCCTGCGCCAGAAAGCCTCTCGGGTCCGACAGCGCGCGTTCGCGCACATCGGGCGCTTCGAGCGAGACATAGAGATGCCCCGGAAAAACAGCCCGAACAAGGGTCGTCTTGCCCGACTGTCGAGGCCCGGTAACGGTTACGACGGGCCAGCTTTCGGCAGCCTGCCTGAGTGCGGGAGTGAGGTGTCTGGCAATCATAGAGGCTAATATACCACACACATTGGATCATGTCAATTTCAATATTAAATAATGATGTTGACAATAATCATTGGAGGATTATATACAAAAGCTGCCAAAGGGCTTCGTAGTCGGTCTCTGTCCAACATGACGTGTACGTTGTTTGGAACGTGATTCCCCATTAGTCACAAAAAGTTTACTAATTAACTCTAAATAATCACGGAATGAGTACAACTATCTGTATATAATTAATGGTGAGGGCTGGGTCAACCCACAACGGAGCGAACGCGATAAACACCCCCACAAACCCACTTACCAGGACGACATACCCCGACGAGACGGCGCACGTATAGAATTATCCGGTCTTTGCGAACCCTTCCCAACCGGAACGCTACGATGACAAGAAAAGCATTGCTAACCCTGATTCTCGGGGTGATACTTTTCCTTGCACATCCCGCGCATGCGCAGTTCATCGGAGACCGCATGCGGATCACGACCGAAAACGGGGAGGAGCTCATTGGGCGAATGAAGGGGTACGATAGCCATTCCCTTACAATCTTTACAAACTCGACAGAACAAAGCATAGCATATGCCGATATGGTGCGGCTGCAAAGGAGCCTGGGGGTCCGCTCGTATTATAGAGAGGGCGCCAAGATGGGTTTAGGCGTTGCTGCGTTTTTAAGCATATCTGCTGCAGTAGCCCAGGGCGACCCCTTTGCGGCATTGATTGCAACAAGTCTTGGGGGAGGAGTGGGCGGTCTAACCGGCCTGATCGCCGGCGCGACGATCAGACGCGAGAGATGGAAACCTTTGGATATTCCCGATCAGGACGCTACATCCATTATGCCGGTTATTGGCGTCCATTCGACCAGTCGTTTGGCCTTTGCAAACCGCATGCGGATAACGACCGAACACGGAGAGAATCTCATGGGGCTAATGAAGGTGTACGATGCTTATTCCCTAACAATCTTTACAGACTCGACAGAAATAAGCATAGCGTATACCGATATGGCGCGGCTGCAAAGAAGCCTGGGCGTCCACTCGTATTTTTTAGAAGGTATCGTGGTCGGTTTAGCCGCTGGCGCACTTGTGGGCATTGTCTCCGTAGCCGGCGACAAAGAGAATACCGAAGAATATCACTCTTGGGGAGCTGCCTTGGGGGACGCTCTGGCGGATCTGTATGAGATAGGTGCTTGGACCACGGGGAGCGGCCTGCTTGGCCTGATCGTCGGTATAGCAATCAGAACAGAAAAATGGGAACTTCTGGAGATTCCCGGTCAGAGCGCCGCGTCTGTTACGCCGGTTATCGGCGTCCAGCCGAACGGTCGTTTGGCTCTGGGAGCCCGGATATCGTTCTGAAACACAAAATACTCCGACATGCCAGGGCACGTATAGAACTGCTCTGCTTTTGCGAACCCTTCCCAACCGGAACGCTACGATGACAAGAAAAGCATTGCTAACCCTGATTCTCGGGGTGATACTTTTCCTTGCACATCCCGCGCATGCGCAGTTCACTGGAGACCGCATGCGGATAACGACGGAAGATGGAGAGAAATTCATCGGGCAACTGAAGGGCTATAATGCCGATTCCCTGACAATCCTTACAAACTCGACAGAACTAAGTATAGCGTATGTCGATATGGTGCGGCTGCAAAGGAGTTTGGGCGTCCGGGCACATTACAGAGATGGCGCCATAATAGGTTTAGGTATGGGTGTTCATTACGGCGGCGCGATCAGAGATCAGGGGATACTGACAGGCTTTTGGGGAGGATTGGGCGGTCTAACCGGCATGCTTGTCGGCGCGATGATCAGACGGGAGAGATGGATGCCTTTGGATATTCCAAACCAGGGCGCCGCATTTCTAATGCCGGGCATTGGCGTTCGCACGCACGGTCTTTCGGCCCTGGAAAACCGCATGCGGATAACGACTAAAAACGGAGAGGAGTTTGTCGGGCAACTGAAAGGATACGAAAGCCATTCCCTGACAATCGTTACAGATTCCACCGAACAAAACGTAGCGCATGCCGACATGGCGCGGCTACAAAGGAGCTTGGGGATCCGCCGGCATCATAGAGGAGGCGCTATGATGGGGTTTTCAGCGGGTTTATTGTCTGGCGTGGTCGTCTCAGATGGGAGGCTGGCACTTGGCTTAGGAGTTCTGGGCGGTCTAACCGGCGCCATGGTCGGTAGGAAAATCAGGCGGGAAGGATGGAAGCGTTTGGATATCCCCGATCAGGACGCTGGACCTGTTATGCCGATTATTGGCATCCACCCGGCCGGTCTTTTGACCCTAGACGAACGCATGCGAATAACAACTAAAAGCGGAGATAAATTCATCGGGCAGCTGAAGGGCTATAATGCCTATTCTTTGACAATTTTCACAGACTCCACCGAACAAAACATAGCGCATGCCGATATGGCGCGGCTACAAAGAAGTTTAGGAAGCCGCTCGTATTATAGAGACGGCGCCATGATGGGTTTTACAGTTGGTTTGTTGTATGGCATAGGCACCTCAGGCGTGGGACTGGCGGTTGGTTTTGGGGGACTGGGTGGTCTAACCGGCGCCATGGTCGGCAGGGAAATCAGTCGGGAGAGATGGAAGCGTTTGGATATTCCCGATCAGGGCACTGCGTTTGTTATGCCGGCTATTGCCGATCAGGACACCGCGTCTTTCATGCCGGATATTCCCGATCAGGGCGCTGCATCTCTTATGCCGAATAGTGACCTCCATCCGCCCGGACTTTGGACTCTGGAAGACCGCATGCGGATAACGATGCAGCACGGAGGAGAAATCACCGGGCGGATGAACAGATACGATGCCGATTCCCTGACAATCCTTACAGACGCCGCAGAACTAAGCATAGCGTACGCCGACATGATGCGGCTGCAACGGAGCCTGGGGGTCCGTAGGTATCCGATAGAAGGCCTTGTCATCGGTTTAGGCGCCGGCTCGTTTTGGGGGATTCGTACAGCGTTAAACATTGAATGTCGTGACGAATCCTGTCTCGGCGCCGCTATTGCGACATGGTTTTCGATTGTGATTGGAAGCGGGGGAGGCGCCTTATTGGGCCTGATTGTCGGCGCAATAATCAGGACAGAGAAATGGGAACGTCTGGATATTCCCGGCCAGGGCACCGCGTCTGCTATACCGACTATCGGCGTCCATCCGGGTGGTCGTTTAGCCCTGGGGGCTCGGATATCGTTTTGAAAAATTCACAAGTTCGTAAAACACCCCCACAAACCCACTCACCAGGACGACATACTCCGACGCGACGGTGCACTCTTAGAATTTTCCGGCCTTTACGAACCCTTTCCAACCGGAACGCTACGATGCAAAGAAACGCATTGCTAAGCCTGACCCTTGGAGTGATTTTTTTCCTTGCACATCCCGCACATGCGCAATTCATCGGAGACCGCATGCGGATAAAGACGGAAGATGGAGGAAAATTCATCGGGCAACTGAAGAGCTATAATGCCGATTCTTTGACAATCCTTACAAATTCGATAGAACTAAGCATAGCGTATATCGATATGGTGCGGCTGCAAAGGAGTTTGGGAGGGCGAGCGCGTTATAAGAACAGGGCCATGGTTGGCTTGGGCGCTGGTATGGTTGTGGGACTTGTCGCGGCAGGAGACATCACGGGAGCCTCCAGCCAATTTGCGACGGTGGCTGGAGTAGGTCTTTTGGGGGGATGGGTGGTCTGGTCAACGCGGGAATCAGGCGAGAGAGATGGGAACGTGTGGATATTCCCGGTCAGAACACCCCATTGATTATGCCGGAAATCGGCATCCAGCCACCCGAGATCCCCGCTCAAGACAGTGTATCCGTTACGCCGGGTATCGGCGTCCAACCGCCCGGCCCTTTGGCCTTTGAAAACCGCGTGCGGATAACAACTGAAAACGGGGAGAAACTCATCGGGCACTTGAAGGAATACGATGCCGATTCCCTGACTCTCCTTACGGGCTTTACAGAACAAAGCATAGCGTATACCGACATGGCGCGGCTGCAAAGAAGCCTGGGAATTCGCTCGTATTCCAGAGATGCCGCCATGACGGGTCTTGCAGTTGGTGTGGGGGGTAGCATAGCCGTCGCAGCCATCCTGCAGGACGGCTGGGCGGCAATATTGGGGATAGGTTTTTTCACGCCGGCACTCGGCTTGGGTGGCATGATTTCAGGCAGAGCAATCCGGCGCGAGCGATGGAAGCGTCTGGATATTCCCGATCAGGATGCTGCGTTCGTTATGCCGGATACCGACGATCGCCCAGGCAGTCAGGTGACCCTGGAAAACCGCATGCGGGTCACGACAAAAAACGGAGAGAAACTCATCGGGCAAGTGAAAGGATATGATGCCGATTCCCTGACCATCCTTACAGACTCGAAAGAACAAAGTATAGCGTATACCGATATGGCGCGGTTGCATAGAAGTCTGGGAGTCCGCTCGCATGTTCTAAAAGGTACTTTGATCGGTTTAGGCGCCGGTATGATTGTGGGGATTAGTGGAGCAAGCAACATCGAGTGCAATAACGAATCTTGCGTCGGCGAGGCGATAGCTGCGACAGGGATATTTCTGCTTGGAAGCGGAGGAGGCACCTTATTGGGCGCACTCGTCGGCGTAGCAAACCGGACAGAAAGATGGAAGCGTGTGGATA
Organism: Bacteroidetes bacterium SB0662_bin_6; assembly: GCA_009839485.1. NCBI lineage: Bacteria > Pseudomonadati > Bacteroidota > Bacteroidetes bacterium SB0662_bin_6. The sequence goes on along the minus strand of VXPQ01000014.1, from coordinate 25,783 downwards.
TTCCCGATCAGAGCGCCGTCTCCATTACGCCGGTTATCGGCGTCCATCCGGGCGGTCGTTTGGCCCTGGGAGCCCGGATATCGTTCTGAGCCGAAAGGCCCCGAACCTCCCTACTGTTCCGCCACAATCCAGTCGATGAAGCAGACCGGAAATGGCCTGCCCGGTTCGTCCGCCGCAAACACAAAATACAGGTCGGTCATACCGCTGGCCTCGTCAAGCACTACTTCATAGGTCTGGAGACTGGTTTCGTTCGGTATCGGCACTTCGAACGTGCCGAGGACCTCTCCGTCCAGGCCGCCAGCGCGCAGGTCCAGCCGCCCTCCCGTGGTCAACTCGGCTACGGTTCCGATCTGTGCAGTGAGCGACCGGATACCGGTAAGATCGATATCCCGGAAAACGAAATACCCCCCGTCATTCCCTATCAGGACATTTCCTGTGGCGTCTTCCCCGAACGCCTCTTCCGGCATGGGAAACGCCATGACCTCTTCGCCCTCGTCATAGTCTTCCGCCTGCAACCTCGCATGCCGCAGGGTTACGACACTCCGACCGGTGAGGCTGGGCATACCCGACGCCCCGTGATCGGTGTACGAAGCCGCCAGGAAATAGCGCCCTTCTTCCTCGTCCGCATCGTGCCGGTCGGTGACATACGTGCCCTGCAACGGGAGCTCCGCCTCCCGCACAGCTGCGCTCTCCAAACCAAGGATGAAGTCCGCCATGCGGTTCGCTTCTTCGGCAGCAACCTGCGGCTGCGGCGCCATCGCCCGATCCCCCCAGACACCCATGCCGCCATTAAGGATTTTATCCGTGAGATATTCGCGCGAAGCATCGTTGTCCGGGTACTTTTGGGCGATGGCCGCAAAGGACGGACCTATGGACTCATCCGTTCGGAGATGGCACGCCCCGCAGTTATGCCGTTCTATAAGGGCCTGTCCGATAAGCCCTGAAGCCTGTTCCAGCGCCGCCTGATGGCCCTGAGCCTGAACCGTCAGATCGCTGCCCTGCGCCAGGTAATCGATGGTAAAGGCAACCTCCTCGGCAGCAATCTCACCATCTTCCAGGTCGGTCACGACCACGTTATACTCGATGGCCCTGCCATCCCAGAAAAACGTGTGGTTGCCGGAAAGTTCGAGGCGCACCTCCGGTATGTCGTTGCCGACGAGAATGTCGATGATTTCCGTACCCGTTAAACCCTCGCTATCGGTGACGGTGAGCGTTACCGGGTAGGTCCCCGGCTCCTCAAACGAGTAAACGGCCTCCTCGCCGGATATGTCATCCTGGTCTCCCTCGCGGCGCCAGGACCAGGTGAAAGGATCGCCGTCCGGATCGAAAGAATCGGCGGCGGAAAGCGTCACGGTAAGGGGAGCCGCGCCGACAGGACGATCCGCCGAAATGCGCGCAATGGGCCCGCGGTTATGGACCGCATACTCGATGCGGAACAACCGGGCGTCCGGATTATGCCCGTACCAGGTCTGGCCGTATTCGAGCATGTAGAGCGCCCCATCGGGGCCGAAGAGCATATCCATGGGGCGACTGAACTCGGTCGTCGGCATGAACCGCTCCATGTCCACATAGTCTCCGTCCTCATTCATCGTGACGACATTGATCCAGTTACGCATCCAGTCGTAGATAAACAGTTTCCCGTCGTAATAGCGCGGAAATTTGCGATCGGAACCGGCATAATCGTCATAATAATAGACGGGACCTGCCATGGCGTTGCGTCCGCCGTCCCCTGCGACCGGAAATTCCTCGGATGCCTCGTAAGGATACCAGATAAAGGCCGGTTGCGCCGGCGGAAGAAGCTCCGCTCCCGTGTTATTCGGGGAATCGTTTACGGGAGCGGCCGGGTCGAAAGGCTCGCCTGCCACCTCCGCCTCGAAATCGTAATCGTGGTACGCCTTGTTATTTCCGATGAAATGCGGCCAGCCGAAGTTACCCGCCTGCCGTGCCTGATTCACTTCGTCATGCCCCATGGGCCCCCTTGTGGCGGATGAATCGCCCGCATCAGGCCCCACCTCGCCCCAGTACAGATACCCTGTCCGGGCGTCGATATCGATCCGGAAGGGATTTCGGTTTCCCATTACGTAAATCTCGGGCCGCCCCCTCGTTGGATCGTCCGCAAAGAGATTGTCTTCCGGAATGCGGTAGGCGCCGTCGTCTTCCGGAGTAATCCGCAATATCTTCCCGCGCAGGTCCATGGTGTTGCCGGCAGATCCCTGTGCGTCCCAAGCCTTGCGGCCCTCGCGTTCGTCAATGGGATTAAATCCGTCCGAGGCAAACGGATTGGTGTTGTCCCCTATCGACACGAACAGATTGCCTTCGGGACCGAATTCCAGCGAACCGCCTACGTGACAGCACTCGTCGCGCTGAACGGGAATCTCCAGCAGGACCCGCTCGGACTCCATGTCGAGTCGGGAATCTTCAAGCACGAAACGGGCCACCCGTATCACAGCCTCGTCCGGAGCGGAATACGTAAAATAGACCCAATGATTGTCTGCGTAATCGGGATCGAGGGCTACGCCGAGCAGCCCTTCTTCAAACTCTATGAACACATCCAGTTCGGCGATCGTCTCGGTCAGGCCCGTCTGCGGATCATGGATATTCACTTCGCCGCGCCGCTGCACGAAAAGGATGCGGCCGTCATCGAGCAGTTCCAGTTCCATGGGCTCGTAGAGCACTTCGTCGAACACGACTTTCGTGAATCGTTCGGGAGCCGGCGGCTCGGACGAGTCCGCGCGATTTCCGGGATCGGCGCATCCTGCGAGAAAAGCGATCCATGCCAGCGCCGATATGGTTGTTCTGTTACGCATTGCGCCAAAACCGGGATTTTGCAAAAGAGAAGGGATTCGTAAAGACCGGACAGCGCGTTGCCTGTCCTGTCGTATGAACCGGGTGCCGCTTGCGCGCGACGTGCGCGCATAAGAATACGCACCGGATACCTGACGGTCAAGAATACACCCCGGAATCCGGCCTGTGCATTGAGCAGCCCGCGCCACAGAAGCCAAGGGATACTCTGATTAAGTCCGCAAAGCTCAGAGGCTGAGAGGGGTGGTTTTGATCAGAGTATCCCTATGTTTGTATTTGCCGCGAAATGGAAGCATATTCATGCGGTGCATAAACACTTCGCCCGCATGAAAAAACCGGTATGAAAAAACTTTTCAAAATCCTGGGGTGGATCCTGGCGGTCCTCCTTCTTCTCGTGGTCGGCCTGATTCTGGGATTTCGGGGCTACTACTCGCTCCAGTCCTCCGGCAATTTGTCGGAGGCCGGACCGGAGGCGTCCGTTATCACCGAAGCGGGGCATGCCTTCCGCGATCTCAACAAAAACGGACAACTCGATCCGTACGAGGATAGCCGACTGCCCGTCGAGACACGTGTAGAGAATCTGCTGGGACAGATGACTGTCGCGGAAAAAGCCGGATTGATGTTCCACGGGATGATCGTGATGAAGAACAACGGCGACCTGGCGGAACGACCCGGTCCCGGCAACCCCTTCTCCTTCATGATCCCCATTAACTCGGAGTTGGTGGCAGGCCGTCTGATGAACCATTTCAATCTGATGCAACCGGGTTCTCCCCAATTGACGGCAATCTGGCACAACAACCTTCAAAAATTGGCTGAGCGGACGCGCCTGGGTATTCCCGTCACGATTTCCTCCGACCCTCGGCACGGATTCGGGCAGAATCCTGCCGCCGCCATGTCCGCCTCGGCATTCTCCCAATGGCCCGAACCGGCAGGCCTTGCCGCCACACGGGATACCGCGCTGGTCCGCCAGTTCGGCGAGATCGCCCGGCAGGAATACCGCGCAATAGGCATTCGCACGGCCCTCCATCCCATGGCCGATCTGGCCACGGAACCGCGCTGGGGGCGGGTCGGCGGCACCTTCGGCGAAGATGCGGATCTGGCCAGCCGGATGGTCTACGCCTACATCAAGGGATTTCAAGGGGATACGCTCAGCGCCGAAAGCGTCGCCACGATGGCGAAACACTTCCCCGGCGGAGGACCGCAAGCAGACGGCGAAGACGCCCACTTCGACCATGGAAAGGAACAGGTCTATCCCGGCGGACAATTCGACTACCACCTGATTCCTTTCGAGCAGGGCGTGCTGGCAGCCCACACGGCGCAGATCATGCCGTATTACAGTATCCCTGTGGGCCAAACGAGCGAGGAAACGGGGTTTCCGTTCAACAAGGAGATCATCGATATCCTGCGCGACCGGTACGGATTCGAGGGGGTGATCTGTACGGACTGGAGCATTCTTACCGACAAAGGCCCGTTCGGTATGACCATCCTTCACGCGCCGGCGTGGGGAGTCGAGCATCTGTCTCCCGGAGAACGCTTGCTGAAAGCCCTGAACGCAGGCGTCGATCAGTTCGGCGGAGAGTGGATACCGGATAGTCTTGTCGGGCTTGTCGAAAGCGGGCAGCTCCCGGAAACCCGGCTGGACGATTCCGCCCGCCGCATCTTGAAAGACAAGTTCACGCTTGGTCTTTTTGACGACCCGTACATAGATCCTGACACGGCCGAAGAAATCGTCGGGCGGGCGGATTTCAGGGAAGCGGGTCTGCTTGCTCAGCGCAAGGCGATCGTACTGCTGAAGAACGCCGAAACGGGAGGCATGCCCGCGCTCCCTCTCGGGGACAGACCCAACCTGTACATCGAAAACATGGATCCGGCGGCGGCAGCAAACTATGGAAACGTGGTGTCCACCCCGGATTCCGCCGACTACGCGATTCTGCGGCTCAGCACCCCGTACCAACCCCGCTCGGGAAGTCTTCTGGAAAGTTTCTTCCACCAGGGAGACCTGGATTTCAAAAGCCCGGAAAAAGAACGCCTTCTCGGCATTCTCGATACCGTACCCACCATCGTGGACATGTACATGGAGCGGCCCGCGGTCATTCCTGAAATCGCCGAACGAAGCGTCGGCTTGCTGGCCAACTTCGGCGCAGAAGACGATGCCGTACTGGACGTGATTTTCGGAGGTTTCAACCCCACAGGGAAATTGCCCTTCGAGATGCCTTCGTCCATGGAAGCCGTGCGCAACCAGCATGAAGACGTACCCTACGATTCCGAAAATCCGCTTTTTCCCTTTGGGCACGGGCTGAGTTACGCCGCCGACTCTACCGCCGCCATGGAAACGGAGGCCCAGGAACTATAGGATACTCTGATTAAGCAGAGCGCGTAGTTGATTCGTTGATCCCTGGAACACAATCAGTACCCTCCATGCTCCTTGCTCCCCTCGACTGGCTTCTCATAGCAGGATATTTCGCGCTCTCGTTCGGGATCGCCGTGTATTATTTCCGGCGGGCCGGGCGAAATACCTCCGAATTCTTCCTGTCGGGCCGGAATATGCCCTGGTGGCTGGCCGGCACCTCCATGGTGGCCACCACCTTCGCAGCAGATACCCCCCTGGCCGTTACCGAACTCGTGGCCCAAAACGGTATCGCCGGTAACTGGCTCTGGTGGAACTTCGCCTTCGGCGGCATCCTCACCGTTTTCTTCTTCGCCCGCCTGTGGCGGCGCAGCGGCGTGCTCACGGACGTGGAATTCGTCGAGATGCGCTACGACGGCAAGGCCGCCGCCGTGCTGCGCGGCGTCAAAGCCATCTACTTCGGGCTCGTGCTCAACGGCATTATCATCGGGTGGGTGGCGCTGGCCATGGAAACCGTCATCGACATCGTGTTCCCCGGCCTGACCGTGTTCGGGCATGAATCGTTCCATATCCTCGGTGCAGAGATCGGGGCGCCGCTCGTCGTGGTGGTTCTGCTCATGCTCCTCGTGGGCGTCTATTCCCTCCTTTCCGGCCTGTGGGGCGTCGTCGTGACCGATGCGTTCCAGTTCGTCATCGCCATTGCCGGCAGCATCATTCTCGCCGTATTCGTACTGGACATGCCTGAAGTGGGCGGCATGACCGGCCTGATGGCGGCCCTTCCGGAAGAGACCTTCCGCATGCTTCCCACCCTCGGAAACGCCGCCGAGGGCGGAGCCGTGCTGACGCTGACCGCCGCGAGCTTCTTCGCCTATGTCGGGGTGCAATGGTGGTCGAGCTGGTATCCGGGCGCCGAACCCGGAGGAGGAGGCTACATTGCGCAACGCATGATGAGCGCAAAAGACGAAAAACATTCCCTGCTGGCGACGCTCTGGTTCACCGTCGCGCATTACTGCCTGCGCCCGTGGCCCTGGATCATCGTGGCCCTTGCCGCCCTGGTGCTGTACCCCGGCCTGGACGACCCGCGCGAAGGGTTCGTGCTGGCCATGCGGGACGTGCTCCCGCCGGGTTTGCTCGGTCTCATGCTCGCCGCTTTTCTGGCCGCCTTCATGAGCACCCTCTCCACGCAATTGAACTGGGGGGCATCGTACCTCGTAAACGACTTCTGGAAACGGTTCGTGAAACCGAACGCCGGCGAGAAGCATTACGTCCTCGTGTCCCGCGTGCTGACGTTCGCACTGGCCGGCGCGTCCGTCTTCATCACGGCGAACCTCGGTTCGGTGAGCGAAGCCTGGGGGCTGCTCCTGACCGCTTCCGCCGGACTCGGGCTCGTCCTGATTCTGCGGTGGTACTGGTGGCGAGTCAATGCATGGAGCGAACTGGCCGCCACGCTTTCCCCCGTTTTTCTGCTCGTGCTTGCCCTGATCCTTGGGACATTCGGCATCAGGATGCCCGGCCTGCAAGCCGAGTTTCCTAACAATCTTTTCGCCGTCACCGCATTCACCACGGTGGTATGGGTCACGGCCACGTTCCTCTCCCGACCCACACGAAACGAGGTGCTGGACCGTTTCTATCGCAGGATTCACCCCGGAGGACCCGGGTGGAAGCGTATCGCCGAACGCAATCCGGACGTACGCCAGGATACGGGCATGGTGCGGCTCGCGGGAGATTGCGTGGCCGGAATCGTGCTGGTCTATTGCGCCCTGTTCGGCACGGGGCACCTGCTGATGGGCAACACCGGATGGGTCTTGCTTTGCTTGGGCGGAATCACTGCCGCCGGCGCCTTTCTCTGGAGAAGTCTCAGCCGCCTTGACGCGTCCGCTGCCGCACAGGACGCCTGACCGTTTCGTTCATTCCGCCGCCCGGCCATGCGCCTGCTTGTCATCGTCAATGTCTTCGAACCGGACCTCGGGGGCGGCGTGCTCTTCAGCGACCTGTGCTACGGGCTGGCCGAGCGCGGTTTCGAGGTAACCGTACGGTGCGCCTCGTCCTACTATCCCGAATGGCGCGACAAATCGGGCGAAAACGGCTTGCGCATCCGGTCCGAAACGCGGCGCGGCGTACGCATCGAGCGGTTCGGCCTGTACATTCCCCGGAACCCGCAGGCGCTCCACGAACGGCTTATCTACGAAGGCTCCTTTGGCGCCTCGCTCATGCGACGCCTTCCCCGGCGCGGCGACTACGACGCCATGATGGTCTTCTGTCCCCTGCTGGGCGCGGTAGCCTACGCCGCCGCATGCCGGCGAAAAACCGGCCTGCCCCTGTGGCTGAACGTCCAGGATCTGCCTGCCGAAGCCGCACAGGCCGGAGGCATCGGCCAGGGAAGCTGGATGGTTCGCGTACAGGATGCGCTTTTCAACAAGGCCGATGTGTGGAGCACGATTTCGCCGACCATGATCGAGCGGCTGGAGCCCCGGCGGCGGCGCGATCAACCCCTCCTCTATCTGCCGAACTGGCTGCATGAATCCTTGGCAAGGCACCTGGAGACGGCGCCGAAAACGCAAGGCCCGGGTTCTCCCGTACGGCTCCTGTATTCCGGCAATCTGGGTACGAAACAGAATCTGCTCGAATTGTGCTGCATCCTGCACCGCAGCGACGCCCCGTTCGCGTTTCGGATCCAGGCGGAGGGCAGCAGCGCCGGGGCGTTGCGGAAATGGGCGGAAGAAACGGGCGATGAGCGTTTCGACGTACGGGGTCTGTCGGACGAAAAGGAACTGGCCCGGGCGCTCCACGAAGCGGATTTCGTGGTCATCCCGGAACGATCGGGCGCCGGGGGTTCCTTTCTCCCTTCCAAGCTGATTCCGGCGCTCGCGGCAGGAACGCCGGTCCTCGCCGTGTGCGACGCGGACAGCCCGCTGGGCACGGAAATGACAGCGCACCGGCCCGGCCCCCGGTTTGCATGGCCGGAAGCGGAAAACCTGCCGGCCTTGCTCAAGTCCGTGGACCAAAACGAGTATGCTGCATGGAAGGCAAACGCCGCAAAGCGGGCGGCGTTTTACGACCGCGACAGGGTCCTGGACCGGTACGCGGAGGAACTCCGGCGGATGGACAGGCGCTGAGTCCCTTGGGACAAAGCTGCACCGCATACCTAAGCATACCGGGTGGAACGATATGCCGCAACGCGCATACTTGCTTCGTTATGAGTGAACTGATTGTCGTAGGAGATCGCGTCCTCATCGCCCCCCAGGAGGGCGAAACGCAAACGGAAGCCGGTCTGGTGCTTCCGGCGTCCGTGGCCGAACGCCAGGATGTGCGGATAGGCAGGGTCGAGCAGGTCGGCCCGGGCTATGTGATGCCCAATCCCGATTATACGGGAGAGCCTTGGAGCACCGACCGCGATTCGGTGCGCTACCTGCCCTTGCAGGCGCAACCGGGCGATCAGGCCTTTTTTCTCAAGAAGGAAGCGGTCGAAATCAAGTTTAACGGGCGGGATTATCTCATCATACCCCACTCCGCCATTCTCGCGCTGGTGCGCCGGCAACCTGAAGACCTTGCCGGAGATATCGAGCAGATGGATATCGAAGATCTGCTGCGGTAGGCGCCGCGGATCGGGCGGGAAAGAAAAGCTTGGCGAGCCGGATTCGAAATTGTGCAAGTGTTTTTACCTCGTCGGGCGTAGCGTAGCGCTCTACACAATCTGTGGGCCAACATCGGTTTTTAAGGGCATTATTTGAATCATGCAATTTTTGCATAGAATATATTATATCTATGCAATAAATGCATGGATATGATTTTCTCTCGAGAAATAGAGCTTCTCTATACGATTGCGAAACAACCGGGAACGGGAAACAAACTATCCGGTCCTTCCAAGGGATGCATCCTTGCCGCCGTAGGCATCGCTCAGCGGCATATACAATTTGCCGGAATGCGGACCGCGCATGGCCTCGCCCAGCTCCCCGGCCAGCACGGTCAAGGTCAGGGCCACATGCACATTGCTCCGGACCAGCACGATCGCCTCTTCGACGACCGACGCCATGGCCTCGATATCGGCCTTGGGAAGGCGTTCCGTGAATCCGGCAATGGCTTCCGCCTGATCCACATTGACCAGCGGAGCCGCCCCGCCCATCGCCCGGTAGAGCATAAGGTCCCGGATCCATCGGAGGAGCAGTTCCAGCACATGCCCTACCTGATCGCGCCCGAACCGCGCGGTCCGCTCCACGATATCGGCTATTTTCCCGACGTTTCGGCTGTATGCCGCCCGGGAAAAGTCCAGCACCAGCTCCCGCAGCGCGCGCAAATCCTCGTTCTTCGCCAGGTCGAGTCCGGCGGTGTACGACCCGTCCGCCATGCGGGCAAGCGTTGCGGCAAGTTCCGGCGCTACGCCTTCCTTCCCGATGAGCGCCTGCTCGATGGCCTCGGGAGTGAGCGGATCGAACCGCAGGCGGCGGCAACGGGAAACAATGGTGGCGAGGATGCGATCCGCACGGCTGGTCGTAAGGATGAAAACGGTCTTCGGCGGAGGCTCTTCCAGCATCTTGAGAAACATGTTGGCGGCGTCCGTACGCAGGTGCTCCGCATCGCTGACCACGGCCACCTTGTAGCGGCCCTCTACGGGCTGGAAACTCATGGCCCGGCACATCTCTTCCTGAACGCGCGCCACGGTATACAGCGCCTGTTTGTTGGAAGAGCGGGTCGGGTCGTCCAGCGAGGGCCGGCGCACGAAGTCGACCGCCGCATACGGATTCTGTCCGATGAGCCGGATGCGTTCGCCAATATCCGCAGGGTCGGCATCCGAAGGATACGGCATCAGAATATGCAGGTCGGGATGCACCATCCGGTCCACTCTTCCACAGGATGAACAGGCACCGCACGCTTCGTCCCCGCCCTGCTCGCAAAGCAGCGCCTTGCCGTACGCTATGGCGGCAGCCCGCTTACCCACGCCCTCCGGCCCGTAGAACAGCCAGGCATGAGCCACCCGCTCCGTGGAGATGGTGCGGCGAAGCGCATCCGAGACGCGCTGCTGGCCTATGACGGAAGTCCAGGACATGTACTCTACTGCGGATCGGGAAACGAGAAGTTGCGGGCGGCAATTCGGGCCGCACAGGCCGGTGTGCCGGCGGAAGCGCATGCGCCCCGGAAATCCATGCGGCGAACACCCTCCAATGTACGAAGCGCATTCATGGCATATGCATACGGAAGCGCTCGAACTCTCTGCAGCGCGGCTCGTATAATGCGCCCCGGTCCGGTTTCCGGATCCGGCGCGGTAGCTCAGCAGGTTAGAGCGTACGACTCATAATCGTAAGGTCGAGAGTTCGAGTCTCTCCCGCGCCACTGTTTTGTTTGATCCGGGCGAGCAAGTATCAGGATTCCATTGCTCCAAAGCCGGCGCCCCAGCCCCCTCAAGGCAGCATAAGCCGACGGCGCCTCACAACACCTCATACGCCGGCATCCGATCAAAAATATCGTCGAGCAACTTGCCGTCTTCGCCTACAGGTTTCTGGCACCAGCGAAAGGTGTCGTGGCCATCCTTGTTTCCGAGGCGCTTCATCAGGTCCAGGGCATCCTGCGAAGCCGAGTCGAGTTGAAGCAGTTCGGCTTGTTTCGAGGACGGGATAGACTCCTCGCAGCGGAGAATGTGTACCCGTTTTTTAAGGCGATTCAGTTGATCCACAAGGCGGAGCACCGCATTACAGGCGGCATACACCTGGACGTTCATCGCCAATTCCATGACGCGGATGCCGCTTCGCCACTCCGCAACGCCCTGATCGAGATTTTCCGGCGGCAGCGTTCCCGAGGGAGGAGGACAGGTTCCAACCGACAGGATGACTACCGGTTGTCTGGGCGCCGAAACCGCTAACGCCTCCAAAAGCCCGATGAGCACGGGGTTGTTGGCCCACAAGCCGCCGTCGGCGTAGATCTGGTCTTCCAGCCCATCCGCTTTGATGGATGCGAGCGGAAGATAGATGGGCGCCGCGCTGCTGGCCAGACAGGCGTCCGCCAACAGGACATCGTTGTCCCGTTGTTTGTCGGGGATGTGCGGCGTCTTGAATATGCGCGGCGTGTGGTGCAGATAAGACGTGGCCGGGACACAGACCCCGATGCCGCGCCGCTCGTAGAGTTCACCGAACGTGAGTTCCCCGAACGTATCGCGAAGCGCGGATTCCAGTTTCTCGTTGGAATTTCCGGCCCGGCGGCGATGTCGCCACAACCAGTGGTAAAAGCTGATTCTTCGGGAGAGCTTGAGCGATTTGTCATAAGGCGGCACCGGATCTTTGAATATCTGCGGACCCGCCTCCTTGTACAGGGCCATAATCCGCTCGAGGGGAATGCCTGCTGCGATACCGGCTGTCAGAATCGCGCCGGTGCTGGTTCCCACGACCAGATCGAAGCCCTTGCCGATATCGAGTCCGTTCACTTCCCGGCGAGTGGCGAAACACTCCGCAAGCGTGTGCAGCACGTACGTCGCGTAGAGCCCGCGCATGCCGCCGCCGTTGATCGTAAGCACAGTGACAGGTTTCATACTCCCGGAAGATTCTCCAACGAACATAGCGGATAGTTGCCGGAAAGTATAATCCACTTCCTCATGCATCGTCAAGCCGCATCGGGATTTTCGTACCCGGGCGCATTATTCGACCCGCGAAGCGAACGTCCTCCCCCGCACCCTCGCTTTAAAATGAAGTTTTTGTTAGGTTGATGACGCGAATCACTGCCTCACCACCAATTTCCGCAGTACCATGGATTTCTCCTCGATAAACTACCTCTCCGTCGTCGTGGCGGCCCTCTCCAGCTTCGTCGTAGGCATGCTCTGGTATTCACCCGTCCTTTTCGGCAAGGCCTGGATGGCGGAGAACGGCTTTTCGGACGAAGACGTGCAGGGCGGCAATATGCTGCGCACCTACGGCACCGCCTTCATTCTGGGGCTGATCATTGCCTTCAACCTCGACATGTTCCTCGGGGCGGAGGCCACGTTTTCCTGGGGCCTGACCGCCGGCGCGCTCGCCGGAGTCGGATGGGTAGCCGCCTCAATCGGCACCATGTACCTGTTCGAGCAGAAATCCCTGAAACTGTTTCTCATCAATGCGGGATACCATGCCGTCAACTTCACCGTGATGGGCGGCATCCTCGGCGCCTGGTAGTTCCCGGGCCCCATCTGCGGACAGGATTCATAAGGGCATGCCGTTCGGAAGAACGCGGCTGCCCTGTATGCGAGCGGATACGGGACATCCGCCTGTCCGGGCCCGGAACCCGCAACGGTTTCCTTACCCGAAGCCGTTAAAGCAGTATCCCGGCCACGCACGCCGTCATCATCATGGCGAGCGTGCCGCCGATCATGGCCCGTATGCCAAGCCGCGCCAGGTCTGCGCGGCGCTTGGGCGCGATCCCCCCGATCCCTCCGATCTGGATACCTATGCTCCCGAAATTGGCGAAGCCGCACAGGGCGTAGGTAAGAATAAGCGTGCTGCGCTCGCTGAGCTCGACGCCCGAACCCGGTTGCTGCCACTCGATCATCTGCGTGTAGGCGATAAACTCGTTGAACACCATTTTCATGCCCATCAATTCGCCGGCGTGGAGCGCATCTATCCAGGGAATCCCCATCAACCAGGCAAACGGCGCAAAAACGTACCCGAAAATATTGGACATCGACCAGTCCCAGTTATCGTACCCGAAAAGCCCGCCTACCCATCCGCCCGTAGCGGACAACACGGCGTTGACCAGCGCCACCAGCGCCAGCACGGCGATAAGCATGGCCGCCACATTCAGGGTCAGTTTCAGCCCTTCGAGGGCGCCTTCCGACGCCGCATGCACGACATTCGCATGTTTTTTCTCTACCTGCACGGAAACATGCCCCATGGTAGGGGACTGTTCCGTTTCGGGGATCATCAATTTGGCGACCAGCAGCGCGGCCGGCGCGGAAACCACCGAGGCCGCAAGCAGATGCACCGCATCCACGCCCATGCTCACATAGGCCGCCATCACCCCCCCGGCAATGGTGGCGAACCCTCCCACCATCAGCGCCATCAGTTCGGATTTCGTCATGCTTTCCACGTAGGGACCCACGATCAGCGGGGCCTCGGTCTGTCCCACGAAGACATTCGCCGCGGCGGACACCGTTTCCGCTCCCGATGTGCCCAGCGTACGCCGCATGACCCACGCGAACGCCTCGACTACCTTCTGGAACAGGCCCAAGTGATACAGCACGAACATCAGCGACGAAAAGAAAATGATGGTCGGCAGCACCTTGAAAGCAAAGAAGTGATGCACGTACTCCTCTCCGAATACAAGGCTTGTCCCGGCATCGACAAACCCCAGAAGGGATTCGAAAAAATATCCCACCACCTGAAATACGGCGGCTCCGATCGGTGTTTTGAAAATGAAAAGGGCCAGCCCGAATTGCAGCAAAAGGCCGCCCGTTACAATGCGCAGGTCTATCGACTTCCTGCGCTCGCCGATCACCCATGCCAGCGCCACGAAGACGACAAGGCCCAGAAGACTGATCAGGCGCTCCATGACGTATCTGTGACAAACGTACCGGCAATGTCTTGCCGGCATGACAAAATGAACCACGCGGACGCATTATTCCGGCGTGACACTTTCCTGAAAGCGTCCGCGGCGTACCCCTGCAAGGATGCGCGGAAACGGAACGGCGCCGTCTCTCGGCAAGCGGGTTTTATTCGTCTTCCGAGGCAGCCCGCATGGCCGATATAGGCGCGTCCATGCCGTAGGAGACTACGTTCAGGGTTCCGGAAAACGAGTCGCCGTCCACCTGGACGCTGACCTGCATTCTACCGAAATCGGGCGTATTGAACTCGAAATCGAGCATGGATTCCGCGAACGTAATACCCGCCAGAGAAAGAGCTTCCGAAAAACCGTCCCCGATAATCGAACCCATGAGCCCTTCTTCGCCGTCCGTGAACGTGAACGTACCCTCATAATTGCCGTCGGGCGTTTCGACGACGTAGTCCCAGTTGCCGGCAAGAGGATGGGCCGTCTGGCCCGAACCGGCGCAACCGCTCAGGATCAGTACAACGGCCGCAAGACTCCAAAGAGAAAAAGAACGCATTCCTGTGATCATGATGTCCTTAAAAGATTGGGTGAAAAGGCTGGAGGAGGCCATAATGCCCCGTTGCAATGTAGGGCAATGCAAAGACTGGCGCAAAAACAATTGCGCGCCCCGGCGCCGGAACTCAAACCGATTGCTGGAGACATTACCTTCGCCCGGCACGGCCATATCATGAAACGCCGCAATCCGGACCGATAGCGCAAGCAGATTTTTCCGGACGGTCTACCGGGGATCGGGCATTTCCATACCTGGGTTCACTGTAGCGATACAATACGCAGGCCCTGCGTCCCGGCAGCAACGGCAATCCCCTCTTCGGCGCGGGCAAGCGCATAGACCCGGTCGGCGACACGCCACATACCGGTAACCTGCACCTCTTCGCCGGATATGTCGACAGCGAGCACTCTTCCGCTCAGATCGCCGACATACACCGTGTCGCCGTCCATCAGCAGAGACGTCGCATAGGAGGGGGTCCGAACGAAAGCCACCTCCTCTGGAGAAGAGCCGCTCACATCGATTACCCGAAGCCCGTCATCGCAAGCCGCAAACAGCCGGCCCCCGGACCGGACAAGCCGGTAGACCCGCTCAGGGGTTTCCATCCGTCCTGCAAGACGCGGCGCATCGGGGCCCTCCAGATCAAGCACATAGAGACCGTCGTTGAATGCGGCATAGGCCCGGCCCTTTTCAAGAAGTACGTCCCAGGCAGCGGGCGGAGTGCGCAGGAATTCCTTCTCTTGGGCATCATCCGCCCAATCCACGCCGAAAAAGCCGACTTCCTGCAAGGCGCCGCCGGAACCCGCCTCCAGAATCCGCACGCCCAACGGCTCCGCCGCCGCAATGACGCCGCCCCGGGCGGCCACGCCATGCGCCTTGCCGGTCATGCTGACAGACACCTGTTCTTCTTCATGCACCTGCACGCCATCCCGTCCCGCCGTCACCACGCGAGGGCCGTCGAGCACGATCCGCCCAACCCGGCCTTCGAACCGGCGTACAAGTTCGCTCCCGCCATCATACCGGTACACCCCATTTTCCAACCCGGCGACAAGCAACGCTCCCCCTGCCGAAACCACATCCAGTACGGTGTCCCCGTCATCGAGAAAACCGATTTCCCACGGATCGTTCGGCGCTGAAATGTCCACAAGACGTAACCCGGCCTCCTTTGCCGCCACGTAGGCGATATCCCCCTCCAGTCGGATACTCAATGCTCTGCCCGGCAACGGCGCAGCGCCGATCTCCAGGGGGTTTTGCGGATCGGTCAGATCGAGCACCCGCAGACCCGCTTCCTGATCGGCTACGAAGGCAAGATGTCCGCGCAACGCCACATCGGCCGGGGCGCGGAGTTTCTGGTAATACAACCCGTGGTTGCGGACACTGTCCGGCCAGGTAATGTCGACCGTACGGAGGCCTTTTTCGGGGATGGTGAAAGCCGCCAGTTCCCCATCCACAGCTACGTTCCACGCAGCCCCATGATCATAACTCGAAAAAGGCACAAAACTCACCTCTTCGGGCGCCGATGGATCGCTCACATTCACGACGCGCATGCTTTCGTACGAATCGGCGACATATGCATACGCTCCCTGGATCACGACGCCCACAGCCTCGTCGGGCGTGGGGAGCGCCGCGATTTCCACCGGGTTGGCCGGGTCGGAAACATCCACCACGCGCAACCCCTCTGACCGGGCCGCTACGAAGACATAGGGCTCGGAAACCTCCACGCCGTACGCCCGGTCATCGAAGCCCAGGCTGCCGACCTCAACCCCCTCAACCACATCGACGATCCGCAGCCCGGCCGTGTCGGCGGCCACATAGGCCCGGTCCCCGGAAAGCCGCACATCAAGGATATCCCCGGATAAAGAGACCGCATGCCGTTCGGAAGGGCGGGCCGGATCCGACACATCCACTACCACGAGATGGCGCCCGCGCCCGAAAACCGCCCGTGCCCCGTCCGCATCCACCGCATAGGTGAACGTACCGGCGCCGGCCTCGGCCACGAGTTCCATATTCCCCAACACGGAAGCCACGATCGCATCCGCCGATGTCTCCTGCTCGCCCCCGCTTTGCCGCACCAGCACCACAAGCACGCACAATACCACAAGACCCGCGATGAGCATCCATTTTTTCATGCGACCGCCCTATCCATGCAAAAACCGGTTATACAGGAGCCCATGTATGTTCGCCGCCCTGTCACCCGCCTCACAACGCCCCGCCGGTTGCTCCTTCCGCTGCCGTGGAATCAGGCACGGTGCTCAGGGTATTCCCGATATTCACCTCGATATCGCCCCGGGCGGCGCGCAGGGCATCGGCGCCGGAATCGGTCACGCCGCTTTGCCAGAGATATATGGATTGCAGCGCTTGCAGGTCGTACACATGTTCAAGACCAGCGTCGGTCACCCCCGTACCGTACAGATTCAGGTATTCGAGGTGTTCCAGACCGGCTACCTGTTCGAGCGCCGCATCGCTCACGCTCGTGCCTTCGAGATGCAGGCGAACAAGGTGCGGCATCTCTGCAAGAAATGCGGCGCCGGCGTCGGTCACTTGCGTATGTCCGATATCCAGCATAGCGATCTGTGGCGCCACGGATTGCAGGGCTTCCAATTCAGCATCCCCGAAAGCCCCGCGCACGCTGGTGGCGGCCACCTGCAGGAATGGTGCATCCGGCGCAATGCGCGACACGATCAGACCCGTTCCGGACAAGGCGGCAACCGCACTCGTATCCGCGTCCGGCACATCCAGCGCAAAAATGCCGGAACGACGCTCCGCGCGGGGCTGCGACACGCGGGCGAGAAAAGTGGTTACCGCCGTCGGGGTCTCTTCAATCTCCGCCACGCGCATATCGAATGAGGCACCGTTTTCGATCCACCACCGGATCACCTCGGTTTCACCCACATCGAGCGGCGGGCCTCCGTCGGGGGGCATGGCGTCCTCGTCGTACGACGGGAGCGTGATGCGGCGCACGATTTCGCTTTGCGCCGGATACCCGGAGACAAAAGCCGGGCCGTCTCGGCCCCCTTCTTCAATACCCTCAGGCGTATCGAGCCGCAAGGCCCCCTGGGACTTGCTGGGGCCATGGCACGAGATGCATCGCCGGTCCAGCACCGGCTGCACCAGATCGGCATACACGTACGCCGAATCCACATTGGCGATCAGCCCCTCGGGAGCGCCGCTGCGGACCCCGAAAAGGGACTTGACCGGCCCCGGAAGATAGTAGGTGAGATACCCGCTCCCACGCGCCAGACTGCCTCCGAAATGCCCGGCAAGCACGACCAGCACGATCAGCGCGGCCATGACCGTCCGGTATATCTTGCCCGCCTCCGGCAACCAGGCCGAAACAAACGCCAGGCCGAATGCCAGCACCGTCACGACGAGTCCCAGGCGCATGTGGAGGGTCAACAACCCCTCTTCATATCCTCCGGCAAGGGAAAGCATATAGCCAAGCGCGACCGCGGCCAGCGAGGACAGCGCCCCCAGCAGAAGCAGAAACGGGACTGCCGGTCGCACCTTCGCAATCCTATCGGAACGCGCTCCGAACAATTCGACGAATGCCGCCAGGAGCAGCAACGCGATCGGGAAATGCACGATGGCGGGATGGAACCTGCCGAAAAAGAGCACGAACCCCGGCGCATTGCCGCGATCCAGACCAAGCATCAAAATGAGGAGAATGCCTGCGAGAAGCAGCGCCGCACCCCATATCCAGCCTTTCTTGCGCATAATAAACGGATACTCAAACGCGATGAAGCTTGACAGGGTACGTCCCGGAGGCGTTCCACTGACATACGTACAGATTCTTGTCGTCGTCCACGCAGACATCGTGGCAATGCCTGAACACAGGTTCCGCCTGCACCATCAATTGCAAAACCCCGTCTTCGTAGACCGGTGCGGTACCGCCGGGATTGGACACCACGCGGTTGTTGCGATCCAGGATCGTTACGAAACCCGAATCCGGCGTCTGGTTCAGGTACCGGAGCCGCGACCAGCATACGCCCGCATACACGTTATCCCCGTCCGGCACGGCACGGCACACATAGGCGCCCGGCAGAAAAATGGTTTCAAGGTATTCACCGTCGAGCGTAAAGCGCTTGAAGCTGTTGTGGGCCCGGGACGTGCACAGAAGCGTCGGCGTACCGGAACGCGCATCGACCGCCACACCGTGGACTGTGGCGAACTGGTCGTCTCCATCACCTGCGCCGCCGAATTTGCGGATGAACTCTCCTGTCGGCGAATACTGCAAAATGTACTGGGAGCCATACCCGTCGGCCACGTAAATATCCCCGTTCGGTCCGACCGCGGTTTCGGTGGGTTTGAACGGCGCCTCCGCATCGTAGGCGTCCACGCTCGACGGGTGTCCGATGGTGAGCAACACGCGGCCGTCCAGCGTGGTCTTGTCGACAATGCCCCGGTCGAAATCGCAGAGGAACAGAAACTCTTCCCCGCCGGCGTCCCACAGCGTAAGGCCGTGCCCCCCGGGATATCCCGTGCCCCACGTATCGAGCAGGCCCCCGGACTTGTCGAAAACGATCACGTTGTTACGCACCTCGTCGGTTACCATGAAAAGCCGTCCGTCGCGGGACATGACCATCTCGTGGCAATTCTTCACCGGCGTGTTCGCGGGATCCAGGTCACTCCAGTCCGTCTCGACCCGGTACCGGAAATCCCCGTGTCCGAGGATATCGTCCGAAAGAGGCGGCCGCGTCATGATCTGCGGAGCCGCCCGGAACGAAGCCGCGGCAGGAACCACCCCACCCAATGAAACCGCACCGACCGCCGATGCTGTGGCTTTCAGAAAATGTCTTCTTGAAGAAATGGACATACTCAAGTCAGAATATCGTGAACGACGTGGCCATGCACATCCGTCAGCCGGAAGTCGCGCCCCTGATAGCGGTACGTCAACTTCTCGTGGTCAATACCCATGATGTGCAGAATCGTCGCATGCAGATCGTGCACATGGACAGGATTCTCCACGACATCGAACCCGAAATCGTCGGTCTTGCCGTAGGACATGCCACCGCGCACGCCGCCGCCGGCCATCCACAACGAGAAGCCCTTGATGTGGTGGTCGCGGCCTGATCCCTGGGCCATGGGGGTGCGCCCGAATTCGCCGCCCCAGATGACGAGCGTATCCTCGAGCATACCACGCTGCTTCAGGTCGATGATGAGCGCTGCCGAGGCGCGATCCACATGCTTCGCTGCCGCAGGCAATGCTTCCTTGATACTGCCGTGATGATCCCAGCCGCGATGATACAACTGGATGAATCGCACACCGCGCTCGGCCAGCCTCCGGGCCAGCAGGCAATTCGCGGCAAACGTGCCGTCGGCGCCTTCGGTCCCGTACAGGTCCTTGATGGCCTGCGGCTCGTCGGAGAAATCGACGAGATCGGGTACGCTGGCCTGCATCCGGAAGGCCATCTCGTACTGGGCAATGCGTGTCTGGATAGCCGGATCCTCCACAGAGGCATGCTTCGCCTCGTTCAGCGAACGGATCGTATTGACCAGTTCGCGCTGGCGGGAAATATCCACGCCATCCGGCAATTCGACATAATTCACCGGGTCGCCCGTGGACTGGAACTGCACGCCCTGGAAACGTCCGGGAAGAAACCCGCTGTGCCACTGTCTGGCGGCGATGGGCTGGCCTTGCCCGCCGCCCTCGGAGGTCATCACAATGAAACCGGGCAGGTTTTCGGACTCGCTGCCGAGCCCGTAGAGCATCCAGGAACCCATGGACGGACGCCCGGAAATCATCGACCCGGTGTTCATGAACGTATGGGCCGGATCGTGATTGATCTGCTCGGTCTGCATCGAACGAACGATGCAAATGTCATCGGCGATCTGGCCGATATGCGGAAGATACTCGGACATCATCTGCCCGGACTCGCCGAATCGCCGGAATGCCGCCTGCGGCCCCAGGCAGTTCAGTTGCTGGCCCTGAAGCTGCGCCAGTTGCTGGCCTGCCGTGATCGAAGCCGGCATGGGCTTGCCGTGCATGGCGGCAAGGGTGGGCTTGTAATCGAGGGTTTCCAGGTGGGACGGCCCACCCGCCATATACAGGTAGATGATGCGCTTGGCGCGCGGCGCCACATGCGGGGGGCTGATGATGCCGGGCCAGCGGTCTACGGTGGTTTTGGGGCCCAGGGATTGCGCACGCAAGGAAGCGAACCCCACGCCATTCAGGAGGGAAGCAAGCGCCATCGTACCCATGCCCTGCGCCGAACGCACCAGAAATTCCCGGCGCGTTTCCCGCTCTTTCAGTCGTCTCAGGAAATCCATGCCGCCATTCAGTATCTCGTGATGAATTCATGGGTGTTGAAGACGGCGCGGGCCACGCTGGTCCATGCCGCGCGCTGCACGAAGTCTCCCTCGCTGGAGGGTGCCTGTCCTACCGCCAGCAGTTGCGCCGCCTCGTCCGGGCGGTCGGCATACCATGTTTCCTCCTGCCGGACGAGTTCTTTCAGTGCGGAGACTTCCTCCGGTGTCGGGTCGCGGGAAAGCGCCTGCCGGAAAGCCCATTGCAACCGCTCGTCCACCGCAGGACCGGCGGCGTCTACGATGCGGTCGGCGAAAACGCGGGCCGCCTCCACGTAGGACGGGTCGTTCAGCAGCACGAGCGCCTGCAACGGGGTGTTCGAACGGGCGCGCTCCGCCGTGCATTCCTGGCGGTCCGACGCATCGAACGCCATCATCGAAGGATGCAGAAACGAGCGCTTCCAGTACGTATAGAGGCCGCGGCGGTACTGATTGCTTCCGTCCGACGCCTCCCATGTGGAAGCCGGACCCTCGGTGCCGAACGTGCGGATATCTTTCCAGTACCCTTCCGGCTGATAGGGTTTGACGCTCTCGCCGCCCAGACGCCGGTCCAGCAACCCGCTCACGGCCAGCGCATTGTCGCGGATCGTCTCCGCGTCGAACCGCAGCCTGGTCTGGCGGGCCAGGAGGAAGTTTTCGGGGTCGACCGTATCGAGCAGTTCATTGCTTCGGGAATCCTGCCGGTACGTCGCCGACATCACGATACGCTTCACGATATGCTTGACGTCCCATCCGCTATCCGTGAACTCGACAGCCAGCCAGTCCAGCAGATCCGGATGTGTGGGCCAGTCCCCCTGCGAGCCGAGGTCGTCGAGCACCCGGGCAATGCCGTTCCCGAAGAAACGCGCCCATAGATGATTCACGAACACGCGGGCCGTGGTCGGGTTTTCGGGAGCGACCAGCCAGTCCGCCAGATCGAGACGATTGGCGCGTCGTCCCTCCACCGCAAGAGCCGGCAGGATAGCGGGCACGCCGGGTTCCGCCACCGTACCGCGTTTGTCCTGCCAGTTGCCCCGCTGCAACAGACGCACCATCCGCGGCTCTATGGAGACGGTTTCAAGCACATGCGGAATGTTCGCCAGCAATTCCTCGCGCTGTTTCAGCACGGCCTCGACCGGAACCCCCTGGCGACGACCCTCCTCGATACGCCTGTCCAGTTCCCGGATTTCCTGCGTCTCGTCCCGGTCCGGGAGCGGCATTTCCGGCGGCAGCAGGTTCTCGTTAGGGAATACGCCCTCCTCCTTCACATCGGCGAAAAACGCCGCCATCCGGTAGAATTCCTGCTGCGTAAACGGATCGAATTTGTGATCGTGGCATTCGGCGCAACCGACCGTGGAACCCATCCATACGGTGGATACCGTACGCACGCGGTCGCCGGCGTATTTCGCCAGATACTCCTTGGGCTGCGCACCCCCTTCCTTCGTAGCCTGTCCAAGCCGATTGTAGCCCGCGGCAACGAGCTGCTCGGTCGTAGCGTGCGGCAGCAGGTCACCCGCCAGTTGTTCCCGGGTAAACCGGTCGAACGGCTTGTTCGTGTTGAAGGCATGGATCACATAGTCGCGGAACGGGGACACGTTACGGTGCAGGTCCGAGTGGTACCCGTCCGTATCCGCATACCGGATCAGATCGAGCCACATCACGGCCATGCGTTCGCCGTAATGCGTAGAGGCCAGCAGGTCGTCGACGAGGCGCTCGTACCCCGCATCATCGGGGTTTTCGAGATACGCCGCCACCATGTCGGGGGCCGGGGGCAAACCCGTAAGATCGAAGGAAAGGCGGCGGGCGAGCGTAACAGGGTCGGCCTGCGGCGAGGGTTCCAGATGCTCCTGCCGGAGGCGGGCGACTACAAAGGCGTCAATGGGATTGCGAATGCCTTCCCCCTCCGGTTCGATGGGCGGTTCCGGTCGGGTAGGCGTGATATATAACCAGTGCGGCTCCCATTCCGCCCCCTGCGCGATCCATCGTTCGAGCAAGGCCTTTTCGCGCTCGGTCAGCGGAGCGCGGGTGTCGCGCGGCGGCATGATCTTGTCGGGGTTCGACGCATGGATGCGCTTGACCAGTTCGCTGCCGCCGGGATCGCCGGGTACGATGGCGGGCCGGTCATAATCTTCCCGGCGGGCGATCGCCGTCTCGCGCAAGTCGAGCCGCAAGTTGCCCTCGCGCGTGCCGGGGTCGAACCCGTGGCACACGAAACATTTGTCGGAGAGGATGGGGCGGATATCGCGGTTGAAGGTAACCTCCTCCGGGAGGTCCGTCGAGGAACTGCACGCGGAAAACAGCACAGCGCACAGGATCGAAAACACTGCCCCCGAACGGCGCACAGGCGCTACGCCTCGGGTGCATCGACCGGAAGAAGGCGCAGGCTTGCCATGCCGGGGCCGGGTAATCGTACAGAGGAAGAAAGGGCCTGAAGCAACGGCCGATAACTCGAACACGGAATCGGTTGGAAAACGGGTGACGCGGGCGACGTGGATATCTCTGTAATATGCACGCCTTTCGAGAAAATATCAAACGTGCAGCGAAGTTGTCAAATACTCCTAAAAATGTAATGGCAATGGATTTATTGCGAAATATTCCTTGATATTGTGCGTGGAAAACAAGCAAAAATCGGATGTACAAACGATATGCGGTCGAAATGCTTAAACCGTCTTATTTACCCCCTCCCTCCCGGAATTCACACAAATCTGACAATAAAATCATTGAGAAGGCTTATGAAAATTTCCTCAAAACGGATGCGGCGCATGCGGAAAAGTTGGATATCCGACTCGCGCTCGATTATATCCATGAAAACCTTCTTTCGGATACCTTGTCCGTAAAGGATGTAATCGAAAAAAACAACATTAAGACCCACTGCTTCCACGACCGATTCGCGGACGAAGTTACGCTGAACGGCAATGCGCGAAGAACGCCCGGAGAATACATAACATGGGCGCGTATGCAAGTGGCACGGCGCATACTTGAACACGGCGCCTGTAATATGACGGACCTGGGACATGCGCTCGGATTCAATTCCTATACGACTTTCTGGCGGGCTTTCCGTAAACACCTCGGATGCAAACCGTCGGAAGCGGCGAAGGTGAACGGGAAGGATTGAGGAAATCGGGTGGCGTGACCCCGTCCATAATGCCCTGAAGGGCAAGTGCTGTTGGCAACTTCCGGATCGGATTTGTATGTTATGAACACCTGCTTTGCGTTTAACCAAACTGCTGAACCATGAAAAATCTACTTGCCTTATTGATCGCCGCCACTGTGCTTGTCGCACCAGCGCAAGCCGATGATGAGACCGAGGAGGTACAGCGTCCAGTCCAGGCGGTAGAGGTTCTTGGCGTGGATGTTATTCCAATCGAGCCGCTTGTGATGTCGATAAGGCTTCACGAGGGGAATGTCTCGGAGGAAGAGCCGGTCCAGTGCTGGCAAGGCCGAGATAAAAAATTCGACCGCCTGCAACTTATGCAGTACGGCATGATCTCTGGCCTTGTTTTCGATGTGGGTATATACGGTGTGTATGTGGGCGCAGGCTTCGTTGCGGCGGATTATCTTGAGTGCCGTATAAACAGGAAGTCAGTTAAGGCACAGGAATAGAGTCTCTTCACGGCCAACGGAAATCCAGTTGGAGCGAAGCACTGAGTTTCCAATATAGCCCCGAAGCCTGTCAAGAGGCGGCTTCCCGGCTGTCTCTTGACAGGCCCTGTTATACGGATCCAGTTCCCAACCGAAGGGATTTCTGGGGTAGGTTCCCCACTGCGAAGGTTCCCTCAAGGGAACAGGAGAGCAGGAAAGAAGGTCAACGTTTAGAAAAATCAAACGAAACACCTAAACGCCAATGCGTAGAAAACCCTTTATAGACAGAAGTAAACGGTTTTCTAAACCCAAAGGCGACATCTCCGGAAACAAAGGAATCAACGGGGTATTCAAGACCAAGTTCTATATTAATGACGGCGTTTTTATCTGTCGTTTTCAACAAGAAAGTATCTTCTCTGATCCTTAGCTTGGCATTCTCAATTCCTCCGGAAATCATACTATAAAAAGGCCACTTTTTACCATGGAAGTTTCTAATTTTAACACCCCCCATTACATTCCACAATTGAGGAGTAACAGGAATAATGGAATCATCATACTTACGATTATAAGAAACAAACATGAAGGGGCTTAGTATTTTATCGTATTCAAAGCTATAACGAACATACATCCCCCTCCAAAACACATTAGAAACATGAGTAGGAAGGTAGTTGTCTGCGGAGGCAGAATACATATTCACATAACCGACAGAAACGGAATATGAACCACCAAGACCACTGCGATGTTGGGCATGAACCATATTCACACTCAACAAGGAAACGATAAAGACAAAGAAAAAAGGGTATTTTGTCATGGTTTTAAGGGGTTTATGTAACGGAGAATCCATTACAGGTTAGCAAGGAATCAGATAAGTTGTGTAATTAACAAGCTCTTTTGCACGCCAGCCACAATCCGACTCCAACAGCAATTCCACCAAAAAAATTTCCAGAAGCAGCCACAGCAAGACCCGGAAGAAATCCAACTTCCCAACAAGACCAACATGCATTATTAACTCTTAATTTATTGTTGCCACAGCAAGCACCATCGTTATTACCACCACTCGGACCGTTACCCAAACCGCTTCCACCATTATTGCAATTTGCATTAGATGTTGAACCTTCACTACAATCTTCATATACAAGATTTATATCCGAAGTTTGCTTCTCTCGCGGCACAACTTCATCAGCAGCATTAGCCACTTGATATTAAACTACATGTGGACCTGCAAAAAGCATAAAGAGAGCGACAAACAAAAAGGCGATTTGGTTTTTCATGGCATTACCAGTTAGATAAACACGACACCCAGCCAAAACCAGGCACTGAACGAGAAGCACACGACCAAGGGTCTGCTATGGCTTCTGTGGATCTATTATAATGGTCTCACACAGCCCCGTGCATTTCAGATTCTCCCAAAAATTCGCATTGATATTTCAAATACTCCTAATAATTCGCATTGACAGGACTATCCGGACAAATATGCTGAACGAATTCGTCCGGAACGGGGGAGGTGGTTCGCGTTGATTGGACAGATTTTGGGGAAATTAAACAAAGGAAACCCCGGTGTCCGCCCTCCTTTTTGGGCGGACTATCGGATAAATACTGAGGGAACCTCTGATTAAATCGACAAAGTTCAGAGGCTGCTTAAGCAATGATTAGGTCCTCGAGCGCGCAACAAGATCATCCAACGCCGAACCGCAAAATCGCAACCGAGAACAGGGACCTTG